>DASUJB010000047.1:0-5954 GCA_036279475.1 Acidimicrobiales bacterium
GGAGGCCCCCCCGTCGAGTGGTGCGCCCGCCGGCTCCTGGCCCGCATGCACGCCTACTCACGGCGGAGCCGCCGGCAGGCGGTCGAGCCGGTCACGGCCCAGGACCTGATGCGCTTCCTCCTGCGCTGGCAACACGTCGCCCCGGGCACGCAGGTGCGGGGCCACCACGGCGTGCGGGCGGTGGTCGAGCAGCTCCAGGGCCACGAGGCGGCCGTCGCCGCCTGGGAGCCCGAGATCCTGGCCCGCCGGGTCGAGGGGTACCGGCCCCCCCTGCTCGACCGCCTGTGCCACGACGGCGAGGTGACGTGGTTGCGGTTGTCGGTCCCGCCGCCGCTCGGCGACCGCAGGTCCGGCCCGTCAAAGGCCACGCCGGTGTCGTTGGCCTTCCGTGACGACCTGGGTTGGCTGTTGCAGGCGGCTCGGCCCGACGGCGACCCCGGCCGCCCGGCCCTCGGGGCCACGGCCGAGGTCGTCGCCGCCCTCGAGCGGCGAGGGGCCTGCTTCGTGTCCGAGCTCGCCTCTGCCACGGGCCGCCTCGTCACCGACCTCGAGGGTGCTCTGTGGGACGGCGTCGCCCGGGGCCTGCTCACCGCCGACGGGTTCGCCGCCATCCGCTCGCTGGTGGCGGGGGCTGGCACCCGGCCGTCGTCGCCGGCGCGGTCGCTCAGCCGCCGCCGCCGGGGGGCGCGTGCCGCCACCACGGCCGCCGGGCGGTGGTCGCTGGTCGAGGCGGCCGAGCCGGTGGCCGACCGCGAGTCCCTGGCCGAGGTCGTGGCCGACCAGCTGCTCCAGCGTTGGGGCGTCGTGGTGCGCGACCTGGCCGTCCACGACGGGCTGGGGGTGCCGTGGCGGGAGGTGCAGTGGGCGCTGCGGCGCTTCGAGGACCGCGGCCTCGTGCGGGGCGGCCGCTTCGTGGCCGGGTTCAGCGGTGAGCAGTACGCCCTGCCGGCAGCGGTCGAGGGGCTCGGGGAGGTCCGCCGCCGGCCCCGCTCGGGCGAGCGCGTGGTGGTCAACGCCTGCGACCCCCTGAACCTCACCGGCGTCGTCGTGCGGGACGTGCCCCGGGTGCCGGCGGTCCGCACCAGGACGGTGGCCTACGTCGACGGCCAACCCGACCTGGCCCCGTGCCAGATCGGCCACGGTGGCACGGGCTGAGCGTCGCTACGCTGCACCCGATGAGCGTCGCGCCCCCTGCCACCGGCCAGCCGGTGCCGGCCCGTCCCGCCCTGGACGAGCGCCTCGCGGCCGACGTCGGGCCCATGACGGCCCACCTGCGCATCACCGCCACCCGCCTGGCCCGGCTCCTCCGTCGCCAGGCCGACACCGGCCTGTCGCCCAGCCAGCTCTCGGCGCTCACCTCCGTCGAGCGCCACGGTCCCATGACCCTGGGCGACCTGGCCGGCTGGGAGCGGGTGTCCCCGCCGACCATCACCAACGTCGTGGGCAAGTTGGAGGAGCGGGGGCTCGTCCAGCGGGTGCACGACGCGGCCGACCGGCGCGTGACCAGGGTGTCGGTCACCAGCGCCGGGACGGCGCTGCTGGCCGAGGTGCGCCAGCGCAAGGACGTGTGGTTGGCCGGCCGCCTGGCCGCCCTCGACGCCGACCAGCGGGCCCGCCTGGAGGCGGCCCTGGACGTGCTCGACGCCCTGACGGCACGGGAGAGCGAGTAGTCGGCTGACCGCCCTGTGTCGCCGTCGGCGATCGGGGTAGGTAGCGGGCATGGAGCCCCTCGCCGACCGCCCCCTCACCGTCGTCGCCATCGGTGCCCACCCCGACCCGTTCGACATGCCGTACCAGGCCGGTGGAACGCTGGCCAAGTACGCCCGGCGGGGTCACACGGTGGTCACGGTGTCGGCCGCCTACGAGGACGAGTGGGCCGACGAGGTGCGCGGCATCGCCGCCCGGCTGGGTGCCACCCAGGAGTGGCTCGACTTCGAGGAGGGGGCCATCTTCGACGACCCCGTCCACGTGCACAAGATCATGGACCTCGTGCGCCGCCACCGGGCCGACGTGGTCGTCACCCACCAGCCGACGGATTACCACCCCGACCACCGGGCGCTGTCGCGGGCGGTGCTGTCGGCCTGCCTCCTGGCCCGCGTGGACGAGATCGCCTCCGACCACGAGCCCCACAAGGTCGGCAACCTCTTCTACTCGGAGACGACCAGCGGCCTGAACTCGCAGGGGACCGTCTACGTCGACGTCGAGGAGACCTGGGAGGTGAAGGTCGAGGCCCTGCGGCTCCACGCCGGGCTGTCCGAGCGGCGCGGGGTGGCCCACCTCGAGAGCATCGAGCACCTGATCGAGCGGGAGATCGCCACCATGCGGTTCCGGGGCCTGCAGGTGGAGCGGGAGTACTGCGAGGTCTTCGCCCCCGCCCTCAACTACCGGGTCACCTGGGCGCACGACCTCCTGCCGCTGGCCACCCTCCCGCCGATCGAGGGCTGACACCCGATCCCACAGGTGGGATCAGTCGACGTCGTGGCGGCTGGCGTGGTCGCCGAGCTCGTCGGCGGGGTACGACCCCGACCACGGCCGGTCGTGGGTCCAGTCGGGTTGCTTGGTGCGCCGCCCCTCGTCGAAGGTCACCTCGCCGTCCTCGATGGCCACCACCTCGGCGACGAGCACCGGCGCCACCGCCCGCTCCTCGCCGGTGGCGCGGCGGACGAGGTCGTCGTCCCAGCCGGCCAGGATGGCCCCGACCACGGCCTGCTGCTGGCTGGCCAGGTTGCACCGGGCCCCGTCCGCCACGGTGGCGAGGGCGGCCTCGACGGCGTCGAGGTCGCCCCGGTCCCCGGTGCCGGCGCACAGCCGCTCCAGGGCGTCGGCGATGGCCAGGCCGTCGCCCTTGCACGGGCTGCACTGGCCACACGACTCCACCGCCAGGAACCGGGCCACGCCGGCGGCGACCGCGGTCATGTCCGTGCCCTCGCCCACCACGATCAGGCTGGCCGTGCCCAGCGCGCTGCCCACGCCCGCCATGTCCTCGTAGGTGAGGGGCGTGTCGAGCAGGGCCGCGGGCAGCGGTGCGGCCGACACGCCGTTGAGGACCGCCTCGACCGGTCCCTCGGCGGGTCCGCCGGCGATGGCGTCGATGGCGGCCCGCACCGTGGTGCCCAGCGGGACCTCGCCGACGCCGGGACGCGCCACGTCCCCGGTGACGGTGCAGACGACGGTGCCCGTCGACGCTCCGGTGCCGAGCTCCCGGAACCAGTCGGCCCCCTCGGCCACCAGGTGGGCCACGTTGGCCAGGGTCTCGACGTTGTCGACCAGCGCCGGCGGGGCCGAGGTGGCGTGGGTGGGACCGGCCATCTCCACGTGCGCCGACAGGCCGGTGCCGGCGTCCACGTCGTCGTCGTGCTCCACGACCTCGATCACGCCCCGCCGGTAGGGCGGGGCGATCCGCGGCAGGGGTGGCCGACCGTCGAGGACCTCGAGCAGGGCGGTCTCCTCGCCGAACAGGTACTCGTGGGGTCCCGTGACCACGGACACCTCCACGTCGTCGAGCATGCCGGCCGAGCCCATCTCGCCGACGGCCTGCTCGAGCCGGGCCCGGGCCACCGGCTCGCCCTCCTTCAGGGCCACCACCACGTCGCCGCCACCGACGGCGACGCGGGCCACCAGCGCCCCCTCGAGGACGGAATAGGGGTCGCGGCGGAGGATGGTGCGGTCCTTGTACGTGCCGGGCTCGCCCTCGGCGGCGTTGACCACCACCGTGGTGGGCAGCTCGGGCGAGCGGTTGGCGGCGACGGTGCGCCACTTGGCCCCCGTGGGGAAGCCGGCGCCCCCCCGCCCTCGCAGGCCCGAGGCCTCGACCTCGGCGATCAGCGCCTCCGGTGCGACGTCGCGGGCCGTGGCCAGGGCCCGCCCCCCGCCGCTCGCCAGGTAGTCGTCGAGGGTGGCCACCGGCGCCGCGGGCAAGGTCCGGTGGACGAGCGTGGGCGCCTCGCCCGTCACTCGATGTGCTCGCCGAGCTCTTCCCCCTCGGGGGACAGGCCCTCGTCCTCGAGCTCCAGCTCGACGGCCTCGCGCCGGGTGGTGGGATCGGGGTTGTCGGCCCCCACCTCCTCGTAGACCTCCTCGGCCCGCTCGATGTCGGTCTCGCCGGGAGCGCGGGGCGGCAGCTCCGGCTCCTCGGGGTCGGGCGTGGGGTCGTTCGTGGGGTCGGGCATCGCGCCTCCCGGGACGATGGGCATCCCGTTCCTACCCCCCACCGGCGCGCCGGGAAACCCCTACGACGCCCCGAGGCCGCCTCCGCCCGTGGTCAGGTCCGGATGTCCACGGGGCGGGCGACCTCGTCGAAGAAGTCGTTGCCCTTGTCATCGACGACGACGAAGGCGGGGAAGTCCTCGACCTCGATGCGCCAGACCGCCTCCATGCCCAGCTCGGGGTACTCGAGCACCTCGACCTTGCGGATGCAGTCCTGCGCCAGGCGGGCCGCCGGTCCCCCGATGGACCCCAGGTAGAAGCCGCCGTGGGCCTTGCAGGCGTCGGTCACCCGGCGGCTCCGGTTGCCCTTGGCCAGCATGACCAGGCTGCCGCCCGCGGCTTGGAACTCGTCGACGTAGGCGTCCATGCGCCCCGCGGTCGTGGGGCCGAAGCTGCCCGACGCCATCCCCTCGGGGGTCTTGGCCGGACCCGCGTAGTAGACGCAGTGGTCGCGCAGGTAGCGGGGCATCTCCTCGCCGGCGTCGAGGCGCTCCTTGATCCGGGCGTGGGCGATGTCCCGGGCCACGACCATCGGACCCGAGAGTGACAGCCGCGTCCTGACCGGGCACCGGGTGAGCTCCGCCCGGATCTCGTCCATGGGCCGGGCCAGGTCGAGGTGCACGACGTCGTCGTCCAGGCTCGACTCGTCGACCTCGGGCAGGAACCGGGCCGGGTCGTGCTCGAGCTCCTCGAGGTAGACGCCGTCGTGGGTGATCCTCGCCCGGGCCTGGCGGTCGGCCGAGCACGAGACGGCCACGGCCACGGGGCACGAGGCGCTGTGGCGGGGCAGGCGGACGACGCGCACGTCGTGGCAGAAGTACTTGCCGCCGAACTGGGCGCCGATGCCGAACTGCTGGACCTGGGCCAGGATCTCGGCCTCGAGCTCGAGGTCGCGGAACCCGTGGCCCCGCTCGCTGCCGGCGGTGGGCAGGGCGTCGAGGTAGCGGGTCGACGCCAGCTTGGCCGTCTCCACCGCCAGCTCGGCCGAGGTGCCCCCGACCACGACCGCCAGGTGGTAGGGCGGGCAGGCGGCGGTGCCGAGGGCCCGGAGCTTCTCGTCGAGGAAGCGGCGCAGGCCCTGGGGGGTGAGGAGGGCCTTGGTCTCCTGGAAGAGGTAGCTCTTGTTGGCCGAGCCGCCGCCCTTGGCCATGAACAGGAACGTGTAGGCGTCGCCGTCCACGGCGTGGACCTTGATCTCGGCGGGGAGGTTGGTGCCGGTGTTGACCTCGTCCCACATGGTCAGCGGGGCCATCTGGCTGTAGCGCAGGTTGTCGCGCTGGTAGGTGTCGAACACCCCCCGGGCGATGGCCTCCTCGTCGCCACCGCCGGTGAGCACGAGCTCGCCCTTGCGGCCCTTGACGATGGCGGTGCCCGTGTCCTGGCACATGGGGAGCACCCCGCCGGCGGCGATGCAGGCGTTCCTCAGCAGGTCGAGGGCCACGAACCGGTCGTTGGCCGACGCCTCCGGGTCGTCGAGGACGCGGCGGAGCTGGCCCAGGTGCCCGGGCCGCAGGAAGTGGGCGATCTCGTGCAAGGCGAGGGCGGTGAGGCGCGTGAGCACCTCGGGCTCGACCGTGAGGAACCGGTGACCGCCGGCGGTGAGGCTGCCGATGCCGTCGGACGAGACGAGCCGGTAGGGCGTGTCGTCCGGCCCCAGCGGCAGAAGGTCGGTGTAGGCGAACTCGGGCACGGCGGGGCACCGTAGGCGGGTGCCCGGGGGCGGTTCACCTCGCGGTCCGCCGGCCCGG
>DASUJB010000048.1:0-7108 GCA_036279475.1 Acidimicrobiales bacterium
ACGTCGTCGATGCCCTTGCGGGGGACCAGCCGGCTGACGACCACGACCCGGCCGGCCGGGCCACGGGGCGGCGAGGCGACGCCGTCGGGACGGAAGGCGGCGGGCTCGATGCCGCAGGGGATCACCGAGATCCGCTCGGGGTCACCCCCCAGGGCCACCAGCTCGCCGAGCTCGTCGGTGCAGGTGGCCACCACGTGGTCGGCCTCGCGCAGGATGCGCTGCTCGACCGTGGTCCGCACCGGGGGGCTGGTGTCGGCGTCGCCCTGGTGGCGCCGCTTCACCACGCCGAGGGCGTGGAAGGTCTGGACGCAGCGCGGCGGGTCGGGCAGGGAGCGGGCCGCCTCCAGCGCCGCCCACCCCGACATCCAGAAGTGGGCGTGGACCACGTCGGGCCGCCGGGCCGCCCACCGCCGGCGCAGCTGGTGGGCGAAGGCGGGCATGTGCCGCCACATCTGGTCCTTCGGCACGGGGGCGGGGGGGCCGGCCCGGACGTGGTCGACCGTGACCCCCGGGGCCATCCGCACCCGCCGGGGGAGCCCGGGGGCGTCGGCCCGGGTGGACACGGTGACCTCGCAGCCCCGCCGGGCGAGGTGGGTGGCGAGGGCGGCGACGTGCACGTTCTGCCCGCCGGCGTCGGCGCGCCCCAGGACGGCCAGCGGGCTGGCGTGCTCCGAGACGAGCTCGACCCGGGGGCGGCGGGCGAGCCTGCTCACGGGGCCACCGTCCCGGGGCGGCCGAGGGGGGACAGCCGCTCGAGGGCGTCGACCACGTCGGCGGCCGTCACCGCGGCCAGGCACACCTGCTCGGGGCGTGGGCACACCCGGGCCCGGCACCCCGCGCAGGGGACGCCCTGGTCACCCAGGACCACATGGGGCACCCGCCACGGGTGCCAGCGCCCGAGGGGGACGGTGGGGGGGAAGGCGGCCACGACCGGGGTCCCCACGGCGGCGGCCAGGTGCATCGGGCCGGTGTTGCCGCAGGCGACGGCGTCGGCGCCGGCGAGCACGGTGCCGAGCTGGCCGAGGGTCAGGCGTCCTCCGAGATCGATCACACCGGTCGGTTCCCCGAGAACCGCTCGCGTGAGACTCACTTCTTCCCTCCCTCCGGTGACCACGACGCGACGTCCCGCGGCCGCCACGGCGCCCACCACCTCGCGCCAGCGCTCGGGGGGGAGGGTGCGGGCCGGGACGCTGGCGCCGGGGTGCACGACCACGTAGCCCGCCCCGGGCGGGGGCAGGGCGGCGGCGACGTCGGGGGGCAGGTCGCCCCCACCCCGGTCCACCGCCAGGCGGTCGTCGGCGGGGGAGGGGAAGCCCAGGGCCTCCGTGACCAGCAGGCCCCGCCGCACCTCGTGGACGTCGGGATCGCCGGGGATCCGCACGTCGAGCAGCGAGCCGGCGTGGTCGTGGCTCACCGCCGCCACCCGCGCCACGCCGGCCCAGCGCAGCAGGAGGGCGAGGGGCAGCGGGCTCTGGTGGGACGAGCCGAGGATGGCGGCGTCGGTGGCGCCCAGGGCCCGGACCCGATCCACCAGCCGGCGGGCGTCGGCCTCGTCGACCGCCATGGGGTCGGCCTCGATCCAGGGAGCGTGCCAGGTGGCGATCCCGGCCACGCCGGGCAGCAGCTCGGCGGCGGCGCGCCCGCGGGGGCCGCACAGCAGGTGCACGGGCCGCCCGCCGGCCCCGGCCGCCCGGACGGCGGGACCGGCCAGCAGGACGTCCCCGGCGTTGTCGAGCCGGGCGACGAGCACCGGTGCCCTGGCCCCGGGGGAGGCCCCCCGGCCGGCCGCGCCCACCACGGCCCCGTCCCCGGCCGGGCCGGGGGCGTGGCGGCCCGGCCCGCCGCCGGCCGGGCTCACGGAGAGCTCCGAGGGGGCCGGGAGGCCGGCCCGCCGCCGGCCGCCGTCGCCGCCCCGGCCGAGCCCCGGCCGAGGAGCAGGTCGACCGCCGCCGGGAAGTCGGCGGCCACGCACGGGGCCGCCGCCACCTCGTCGGGACGCGTGACCGCCGTGGGCACCAGGACGGCGCGGGCCCCCGCCGCCCGGGCCGCCAGCACGTCGGCGCCGATGTCGCCGACCACGGCGCAGCGCGCCACGGGGGTCCCCGTCGCCCGGGCCGCCGCCAGGACGAGGCCCGGCTCCGGCTTGCGGCACGGGCAGCGGTCGGCGGGACCGTGCCCGCACCACAGCACGGCGTCGAAGGGGCCGAGGAGGTCGACGACGCGGGCGTTGACCTCCTCGACCTGGCAGGCGGTCAGCAGGCCGCGGGCGACGCCGCTCTGGTTGGACACGATGGCCAGCCGCACGCCGGCGGCCCGGAGGCGGGCCAGGCCCCGGCGCACGCCGGGGAGCGGGCGGACCCGGCCCGGGTCGCCGTTGTAGGGCACGTCCGCCACCAGGGTGCCGTCCCGGTCGCACAGGACGGCATCGACGGCCCGCCCCCCGCCGGCGGTGCGGTCCCCGGCGGTGCGGTCCCCGGCGGTGCGGTCCCCGCCAGCCCCGCCGCCGGCCTCCCGTGCTCGGCTCTCGTCCACCGGGGGAAGGTACCCGTCCCCGCTCCCGGCATCCCCGCATCCCGGTCACGGGATCCACGCCTGGCCGGTCGCCCCTCGGGGTAGGCGCCGCCCATGACGACCTTCGGCTACACCCTCATGACCGAGGAGCACGGGCCCCGGGCCCTCGTCGCCAACGCCCGGCGGGCCGAGGAGCTCGGCTTCGACTTCCTGGTGTCCTCCGACCACTACCACCCGTGGGTCCCCGAGCAGCAGCACTCGCCGTACGCCTGGTCCGTCCTCGGTGCCGTGGCCGCCGTCACCGAGCGCATCGGCCTGATGACCATGGTCACCTGCCCGATCGTGCGCTACCACCCGGCGGTCGTCGCCCAGAAGGCGGCCACCCTCGGCGTGCTGAGCGAGGGTCGCTTCACGCTCGGCCTCGGCGCCGGCGAGCGCCTCAACGAGCACGTCGTGGGCCGGGGCTGGCCCTCGGCGTCGGTGCGGCACGAGATGCTGGCCGAGGCGATCGAGGTGATCCGCCTCCTGTGGGAGGGCGGCTACCGCTCCCACCGGGGTGCCCACTTCACGGTGGAGGACGCCCGCGTGTTCGACCTGCCCGACACCCCCGTGCCCATCGCGGTGGCGGCCAGCGGCCCGCGCTCCGCCCGCCTGGCCGGCCGCCTGGGAGACGGGATCGTCGCCACCGAGCCCGACGCCGCCCTCGTCGACGCCTTCCGGCAGGTGCACGGGGCGCCGGGGGCGACCTGGAACCAGATCCCGATGTGCTGGGGGGAGGACCCCGACGAGGCGCTGGCGCGGGCCCACGCGACGTTCCGGTGGTCGGCCCTGGGCTGGAAGGTCCAGGCCGAGCTGCCCAACCCCGTGAACTTCGACGCGGCCGCCGCCCAGGTGCGACCGGAGGACCTGCGCCCCACCATCCCGACCGGTCCCGACCCCCAGCCCTACGTCGACGCCGTGGCCAAGGTGGCCGACGCCGGCTACGACAACATCGCCCTGCTGCAGATCGGCGACGACCAGGGCGGCTTCCTGCGGTTCTGGGAGCGGGAGCTGGCGCCCGCCCTACGGGCGCGGGCGTGAGCGGGGCGGGGCGCCGGACCGGGGGTTTCCCGGTCGGCGCCGGGGGTAGGCGCCCGCCATGGCATCGAAGACGAGGACCACCACCGACCACGGCGAGATCCGTCGCTGGGTCGAGGAGCACGGCGGGCGCCCGGTGGGCGTGCGCGGCACCGGCGGGGACGACGATGCCGGCGTCCTCCGCATCGACTTCCCCGGGGGCAGCGGAGGCGGGCGGTTCGAGGAGCTCGACTGGGACGAGTGGTTCGCCAAGTTCGACGACGCCGACCTGGCGCTGCTCTACCAGGAGCAGAAGGCCGACGGCTCCGACAGCACGTTCTTCAAGCTGGTGGACCGCCGCTCCGTCGAGGCCGACGGATGACCGAGCTGGCCTACGCCCTCTCCAGCGAAGAGCACGACGCCCGCACGCTGGTGGCCACCGCCCAGCGGGCCGAGCAGGCCGGGTTCCGGTCCGTGTGGATCTCCGACCACTACCACCCGTGGATCGACCGCCAGGGCCAGTCGCCGTTCGTGTGGTCCGTGATCGGCGGCATCGCCGCCACCACCGGCCTGCGGGTCACCACCGGCGTGACCTGCCCCACCACCCGCATCCACCCCGCCATCATCGCCCAGGCCGCGGCCACGTCCTCGAACATGCTGCCCGACGGCCGCTTCGTGCTCGGCGTGGGCAGCGGCGAGGCCTTGAACGAGCACATCCTGGGCGACCGCTGGCCACCCGTCGACGTCCGGCTGGCGCAGCTGGCCGAGGCCATCGAGGTGATCCGCGAGCTGTGGCGGGGCGGGCAGGTCACCCACCGCGGCCCCCACTACACCGTCGAGAACGCCCGCATCTACACGACGCCCTCGGGCGAGGTTCCCATCGTGGTGTCGGCGTTCGGCCCCGAGTCCCTGCGGGTGGCGGCCGAGCACGGCGACGGGTGGGTGACCACCGGCCCCGACGCCGACCTGCTGGGCGCCTACCGGGCGGCGGGGGGGACGGGCCGGACCTACGGCTCCTTCAAGGCGTGCTGGGGCGACGACGAGGGGGCCGCCCGCAAGCTGGCCCACGAGATCTGGCCCACCAGCGGTGTCCCGGGGCAGCTCCACCAGGACCTGCCGACCCCCACCCACTTCGAGCAGGCGTCCGCCAAGGTGACCGTGGAGGACGCCACCGAGGGGACGCCGTGCGGGCCCGACCCGGCCCCCTACGTCCAGGCCTTCCGGGCCTTCGTGGGCGCCGGCTTCGACGAGGTGGCGGTCACGCAGATCGGGCCCGACCAGGAGGGGTTCTTCCGCTTCTACGAGCGCGACCTGCGCGACCAGCTCTGACGTGACGAGGAGGACAGCATGCGTGCCGTGACCTGGCAGGGACGGGAGGACGTCCGGGTCGAGGACGTCCCCGACCCCACCATCAAGGAGCCGACCGACGCCGTCGTCGAGATCACCTCGACGGCGATCTGCGGGTCGGACCTGCACCTCTACGGGCCCCTGGCCCCGCTGATGGAGCCCGGCGACATCCTGGGCCACGAGCCCATGGGCCGGGTGGTGGCGGTGGGCGACGACGTCTCCCACATCGCCGTGGGGGACCGCGTCGTGGTGCCGTTCGGCCTGGCGTGCGGCTCGTGCTACATGTGCGAGCGGTCGCTGTTCGCCCAGTGCGAGACCACCCAGAACCGTGAGCACGGGACCGGGGCCTCGCTCTTCGGGTACACCAAGCTCTACGGCCAGGTGCCGGGGGGACAGGCCGAGCTCCTCCGCGTGCCCCAGGCCCACTTCGGGCCCATCAAGGTCCCTGAGGGACCCCCCGACGACCGCTTCCTGTTCCTCTCCGACGTGCTCCCCACGGCGTGGCAGGCCGTGGCCTACGCCGACGTGCCCGTCGACGGCGCCCTGGCGGTCATCGGCCTGGGGCCCATCGGCCAGATGGCCGGTCGCATCGCCCGCCACATGGGGATCGAGCATGTCTACGGCGTCGACCTCGTCCCCGAGCGGCTGGCGATGGCCGAGCGCCACGGCGTCGAGACCGTCGACATGCGCTCGACCGGCGACGTGGCCGAGGCGCTGCGGGCCCTCACGGGGGGCCGTGGCCCCGACGGGGTGATCGACGCCGTGGGGCTCGAGGCCCACGGGGCCCCGATGGCGAGCGCCGTGCAGCGGGCCGCCGGCTACCTGCCCAAGGCGGTGAGTGAGCCGCTGACGAGGCGAGCCGGCGTCGATCGCCTGACCGCCCTGCGCACCGCCATCGACGCCGTGCGACGGGGCGGGACCCTGTCGGTCATCGGGGTGTACGGCGGGGCCGTGGACCCCCTTCCCATGCTGGAGCTCTTCGACAAGGGCGTGCAGATCCGCATGGGCCAGGCCCACGTGAAGCGCTGGGTCCCCGAGATCCTCCCCCTCCTCCTGAGGGACGAGGACGTCTTCGGGCTCGACGACTTCGCCACGCACCACCTGCCCCTCGACGAGGCGCCCGCCGCCTACGCCATGTTCCGGGCCAAGCAGGACGGCTCCGTCAAGGTCGTCCTCCGCCCCTGAGCCGTCACCCCGGACCCGGGTCGCCGCCGACCGGCGCGTCGCGTCCCCCTGCCGGGGCTCCGGCGGGGGGGCGGGTGGCGCGGATCGCGCCCCTCGACCGCGTCACCGTCGTCGTGGCGTCGCGCGACCGGCGCGATCAGCTGGCCCGCACCCTGCCGCGCCACGAGGCCCAGGTCATCCTCGTGGACAACGGGTCGGCGGACGGCACGCCCGCGTCCGTGCGGGCGGCCGTCCCGTCGGCCACCGTGGTGGCCCTGCCCGCCAACCGTGGTGCCCCCGCTCGCAACGTGGGGGTGCGTCTGGCCACCACGCCCTACGTGGCCTTCGCCGACGACGACTCGTGGTGGGCACCGGGAGCGCTGGCCCACGCCGTCGAGGTCCTCGACGCCCATCCCCGTGCCGCCCTGGTGGCGGGCCGCGTGCTGGTCGGCCCCGAGCAGCGGGAGGACCCGATGGCGGCGGCGATGGCGGCGGCTCCGCTCGGGCGCGAGCCCGACCTCCCCGGTCCCTCGGTCCTGGGCTTCCTGGCCTGCGCCGCCGTCGTGCGCCGGTCGGCGTTCCTCGACGTGGGTGGCTTCGACGACGTCGTGTTCTTCTTCGGCGAGGAGGAGCGGGTGGCCCTCGACCTGGCCGCCGCCGGGTGGGGCCTGGCCTACGTGCCCGACCTCGTCGTCCACCACCACCCCCCCGGCGACCACGATCCGCGGGGCCGGAGCATCCTCGCGGTGCGCAACCGGTTGCTCGTGGCCGTGATGCGGCGCCCGTGGCGGCGGGTGGCGCGCCTGGTGGCCGAGGCCGCCCGCTCGGGCCCGGTCGGGCGGTCAGGACTGCGCGCCGCCGTGCCGCGCCTGCGGGGGGCGGTCCGGTCACGTCGCCGCCTGCCGGCCTCCGTGGAGGCCGCCCGGGCCCGCCTGGACGGCCTCGACCGCTGACGGGCGGCCCGGGCGGCGGCCACGGCCATCGGTGCGGTCTCCACCCGGTGCCGGTGCCGGTGCCGGTGGCGTCCCGG
>DASUJB010000049.1:0-5435 GCA_036279475.1 Acidimicrobiales bacterium
GCAGTTCACCTCCGTGCGCTTCACCGAGCGGCTCGAGGAGATCGGCGCTCGACCGAGCATCGGGACGGTCGCCGACAGCTTCGATAACGCCCTGGCGGAGACGACCAACGGGCTCTACAAGACCGAGTGCGTGTACGGGCCGGACGCACCGAGACCCTGGGAGGACATCGACGAACTCGAGCTCGCCACGCTCTCCTGGGTGCACTGGTTCAACGAGCACCGCCTCCACAGCCACTGCGACGACGTGCCACCCGCCGAGTTCGAAGCAGCGTTCTACGCTGACCAACAGCCCGACCCCACCAGGGTTGGAATCCAATAGCCCGAGCCTCCATCAGACCCAGGGCGGTTCAGTCGCTCCGACCTGGCCAGCGCCGAACCTCGGCTGGCGCCGGCTCGTCGACGACGCGCCGGTCACGCTCGGAGCCCAACCCCTCGCGAACAGGTCGTAGCGGATCGACTCGCCCGCGGGCGCTCGGGCGCGGGACGGCTGTCCCCGGCGCTCCCGTCCGCGGCTGATCCGGCCGGTCCCGAAGGGATCCACCGCTCACCCCGCCAGGGGCCTGTGCTCGGTGCGGGGGCCGGGGGTGGAGAAGAACAGCTCGGCCGGCTCGACGACCTCTTGGCGGTGCCACACGCCCCGGGGCACGGTGCAGCACTGCCCCGCCCTCAGCTCGATCCGCTCGCCGTCACCACGTTCGAGGATGAGATCGATCGCCCCCGTGGCCAGGTAGAGGATCTCCTCCCCGTCGGGGTGCACCTCCCAGCCGGTGTCGGCCTGCATGCGGAAGGCCCCGCTCAGCCGACCGTCGAGAGGCTCCTGGTAGAGACGCGCCCACAGGTCGTCGGTGACCGGCACGACCTCGACGTCACCGTCCTTCTTGAGGTGAAGGAATGTCTCGAACGGGTTCAGGGGTGCGGTGCTGGCTCCCATCGAAGACCTCTCTCCCAGTGCCGAGGTGGTGACGAGCCGGCCTCAGGAAGCCAGGTGCTCGCGCCTCCACGGGGTGGCGGGATCCGTCCGCCGGTCGCAGGTGCGATCTTGCCTCACGGTGACTCCTGTCCGGAGGGTTGCCGGCCGGGGAGCGACCGTCTCCGGCGGTACTCCGGCAACTCGAATGGTCAGCTTGCGAGGGGCTGTGCGAACCACCACTGGTTGCCCTCGAGGTCGAGCGCTCCGTAGATGCGTTCGCCGTAGGGCTTGTCGGCGGGTTCGTCGGTGATGGTCGCTCCCTCGGTTCTCGCCCGGGCGACGTGGCCGTCGACGTCGTCGACGTGCACGTAGACGCCGAAGTAGGACCGGTCGGCTCGGCGGAAGCCGGGGGGCGACCCCAGCATGACGACGCCGCCGCCGATCTCGACCTCGCCATGACCGAACCGGCCGTCGGGCTTCGGGACGCGCAGGCGCTCACGGCACCCGAACACGCGGACGAGCCAGTCGATCGCGGCGTCGCCGTCCTCGTAGTACAGGTACGGCGAGACGGCGGGATCGGAGCGGGTGTGGGAGGTGGTCATGCCTCGCAGCCTGCACCCTCCTGTCGACAGCGTGCTGGCGACATTTCCGAGGAGCACAATGTCGACACGACGCTGTCGACTGCCCGGGCGCCGATCCGGGTCGTGAGAGGAGGACGACGTGCGCCGGACGGACCGCCTCTACGCGCTGGTCGAAGAGCTGCGTAGCCGGGCGCCCCGACCGGTGTCGCGCGCAGATCTCGCGACGACGCTCGAGGTGACTGCACGCACGGTCGAGCGCGACATCCTCGCCCTGCAGCAGGCGGGGGTGCCGATCTGGTCGCAGCGGGGCCGTGGTGGCGGTTACGCGCTCGACGAGCGGTGGAGCCTGCCGCCGCTGAACTTCGACGTCACCGAGGCGCTGGCGATCATCTCGGCGCTGGGGGCGGCACGCACGTTGCCCTTCGCCGAGGCGGGTCGCCGGGCCGAGCACAAGATCCTCGCCGCCATGCGGCACGACGAGGCCGCCCGTGCCCGGGAGATCGCCGGGCGGCTACGGCTCGGCGACTTCGGCCGGCGCGGTGCCCGTGACATCGTCGCCGGCGTCGAGCGCGCCGTCGTCGGGCGATCCGTGGTCGAGATCGGCTACCGGGACCGCCGCGGCCTGGTCAGCACGCGCGCCGTCGAGGCCCATGGCTTGCAGATCACGCCCGACGGTTCGTTCCTCGTGGCGTGGTGCCGGCTGCGCGACGACGTGCGTGCGTTCCGGCTCGACCGGATCGTGTCGGTGCGCGAGACCGGCGAGGCCGCGCCCGTCCGCCACATCGATGGAGACCGCCTGGTCGGGGGCTGGGGCCCGCCCCGCGGCGCCGACCACCAGACCGGTTCGAACCCGGCGTACGCCCGGGCGGTCGCGACCGCGCTCGCCGGCGCGACCGCGACCGCCCGCTCGGGCGTCAGCACCCACCGGGTGGCCGGCCAGGCGTTCCTGCGGGTCGACGAGCACGACGGCTCGGTGGTCGTCGACGGGCACACGATCGTCCTGCGGACCATCGGCCGCGACGATCTGCGCGAGCTCGTCGAGTCGGCGTGGGCCGGCCGGGCGCCGAAGCCGGCGGTGAGCGCGCACCGGCGGGCCCGTGCCCTCTGGGCGCAGCAGCCGACGGTCACCTTCGACGACGTCCGGAAGGTCGTCGCCGCGCTGCCCGGCGCGGTCGAAGGGCCGATCTGGGGCGCCGACCCCGGCTTCCTCGTCGGCACCGACAAGAGGACGCGCTTCGCCCGCTTCGGCCCGCCCGAAGCCGGCCGTCCCGGGAACCTCCTCCCACCCGACGACGAGAACACGTTGGTGATCCTGCGCTGCGAGCGACGGCCCGAGCTGCTGGCCGCCCGGGCCGACCGGTGGTTCACCACCGCGCACTACGGCGACCCAGGGCAGCCCGGCGCCCTGATCACGCGCCTGTCCGAGCATCGAGGACCGGACGACCTCGCGGGGATCGCCGAGCTCCTCGTCGACGCCTGGCGCGAGGTCGCGCCCCCCGAGGTCGTCGCACGGTTCGTCGCCAGAGCAGGGCGCCGTGGCGGCCGGTCGCACGGAACGTGATCCGTGCCGGCGAGCCGACCGGTACAGGACAGCATCGCCACCGTCCCGGTGGCGTCGACCTGTGGACCGCGGCTGACATGGACGCGTAGGGCAGGCTGTTCAGCATGTCGCCCGTCGTCGTACGCGGAGCGAGCTCGAGGAAGGGAGTCGCGCGCCGACTCCCTTCGACCCACGGCGCCGTGCCCTTCGGCTACGGTCGGTGGCAAGATCCCATGGAGCCGATCTCGGGGGGCGGCCGATGACGCCGGGTCGAGGCCTCGTGGTGGGGGTTGCCGCCCTCCTGGTAGCTGGAGGACTGTTCGTGGCGGGCAGGGTCAGCGCGCCCGACGGGGGTCGCGACGGTGCCACGGCCCGACGTTGCCTGGTGCAGACCCCTGTGTCGGACCACGTCGAGCCGGTCTGCGTCCCTGCGGCAGAGCCCTTGCTCGGCGTCCTGGACGAGCCGAGCAGCCCGCCCGGATCTCACTCGGAGGGGTGGGTCCAGGTCGGCGATGTCTGGCTCGACCAGTCGCACGACCCGGCGCGGCTCTGTTGGGTCGATGCCACCGGCGGCACCTGGTGCGACCGCTGACGGGACCGGGGTGCCGCCGGGGCCGTGAGTGCCCGGCGACGACGAACCCGGGCCCGGGGAGCAGCACGGGGCCGGTGGGGGAGCGTGGCCCGGGACGGGGCCTCCCTGGTCAACCGCCGTGGGCGGCGATCTGGATGAGGTTGCCGCAGGTGTCGTCGAAGACGGCCGTGGTCACGGTCCCCATGTCCGTCGGGGGCTGCGTGAAGCGCACGCCGCGCTCGACGAGTCGAGCGTGCTCGGCGGCGACGTCGTCGACGGCGAAGGACGTGAAGGGGATGCCGTCCTCGAGGAGCGCCTGCTTGAACGGTCGTGCCGCCGGGTGCTGGTCGGGTTCCAGCGACAGCTGGGTGCCGTCGGGATCTTCGGGGGAGGCGACCGTGATCCAGGCGTGCTCGCCCACGGGGATCTCCTCCTTCTTCACGAAGCCCAGCACGTCGGTGTAGAACCGCAGCGCCTCGGCCTGGTCGTCCACCATGACGCTCAGCATGTTGATCCTCATCGCTCCTCCTTCGGGTCCGGGGTCGGCGGTGGCCGGTGGTCCGCCGCGGTGGCCTGGGGCCGAGGTGGCCGAGCTCGCCGGGCCGGGTCGGCTCGCCGCTCGATGGCCCGGGTGGGCCGGAGGACGTCGAGGACCGCGAGGCCGCCCGTCGCGTCGACCCCGTGCCGCGCGAAGGGTGAGCCGCTCGCACGGTACACGGGGCCGGCCATCCCCACCGCCACGCCGGCGGGGAGCTACCACATCGGGCGGCGGTGCGGTGGCGGCAACGTCGGGGTCCAGGCCGTCCTGGTGGTGACCGCACCGGCCGGCCCGCCGGCCACCACCGTCGAGGCGGAGCCCCACCTGACGGGCCGAGCGACCGGGTGTCAGCGCCGGGCCAGGCGGTCGCCGGCGTCGTCGGGGAGCCCGTAGGGAAGGGCGCGCTCGTGGGCGAGCGCCTCGCTCCTCGTCATGTCGGCGTGGCTGGCGATGAGCCGCTTGACGATGCGGTTGGTGCCCGCCGAGTTGGCCACGATCTCCCGGGCCAGGCCGTCCACGGCACCGTCGAGATCCTCGTCGGGGACGGCCCGATCGACCAGGCCGATCGCCGCGGCCTCGACGGCCGAGATGCGCCGGCTGGTGAACATCAGCTCCTTGGCCCTCGATCGCCCCAGGCGCTCGGGCAGGCGGACCGACATGCCCCACAGGGGCACCAGCCCCCACTGGCCGTGGGTGTCGCCCAGCGTCGTCGACTCGGCGGCGACGAGCAGGTCGCAGGCCAGCGCCAGCTCGAGGCCACCGGTGAAGCAGTGGCCGTGCAACCGGGCGATGGTGGGCTGGGGGAGCGCCTCGAGGGCGTCGACGGTCTCGGGCTCGAAGTGCCGGCTGGGTGCGGGCTCCGCGGTGGCGATGGCCTCGAGGTCGTGGCCGGCGCAGAACGACCGTCCCGCTCCCCGCAGCACCACGCAGCGCACGGACCCGTCGGCGGCGATGGCGTCGAGGTGGGCACGTAGGGCCACGAAGCACGACGGCGTCAGCGCGTTGAGCTTGTGGGGACGGTTCAGGGTCAGGGTGGCCACGCCGTGGTCGTCGTGGCGCAGCACCAAGCCGTCCTCGCCGCTCATCGGGCACCCCCGGGACGTGCTCTCGGCACGGCGGGGGAGGCCTCCCCCATGGTGCCGACCCCTCGGGCGCCACCCGGAGAGCCCTGAGCAGGCACAAGGCGAACCACGCGTCGCATCGTCCGAACCACCCCCAGAGACCGCGAGGAGCGTGACGGCCGGCACCCTACAGCAGAGGGGACGGCGCTGCCGGCGTCGCCGGGCCGACCTCGT
>DASUJB010000050.1:0-11043 GCA_036279475.1 Acidimicrobiales bacterium
AGGTCGGCAGGCGCAGGACGGGGCCGTCCCGGACGGCGAGGCCCTCGGCCACGACGGCCGCCGCCACCCGGGCGGCGCGGGCGGGGTCGGCGGGCCAGCCGGCGGCCACGGGGACGTCGGCCACCGGCACGGGGCCGGCCCGGAGGGCGGCCACCAACCGTCCCCGGCCCTGGCGGTCGGAGCCGGCGAACGGCCGCTGGGCCCGCGAGGTGCCGGCCGATCCCTCGGCCGGGTCGGGGCCGGCCAAGCCCCGACCCGCCCAGGCGCACCAGACGGCGGCGGGGCAGGCGCCGCAGCGGGGGCGGCGACGGTGGCAGACCGTCCCCCCCAGCTCCATGACGGACTGGTTCCAGCGCCAGGCCACCCCGCCCCCCGCCGGGGCGACCGAGGCCACCAGGTGGTCGGCCCACCCCTGGGCATCCGTGGGGCGCAGCGGCCGGCCCGCCCAGCGGGCCAGCACCCGGCCGACGTTGGTGTCGACCACGCCGACGGGCCGCTCGTGGGCGAAGGCGAGCACGGCGCGCGCCGTGTACGGGCCCACGCCGGGCAGGGCCAGGAGGCCGCCCAGGTCGTCGGGCAGCCGGCCGCCGTGCCGGTCGACCACGGCGGTGGCGGACGCGTGGAGGGCGAGGGCCCGCCGGTTGTACCCCAGGCCGGCCCACGCCCGGACCACCTCGCCGGCCGGCGCAGCGGCGCAGGCGCCGGGGTCGGGGAACCGGGCCAGGAAGGCGTGGTAGCGGGGGACGACGCGCCCGACCCCGGTCTGCTGGGCCATCACCTCCGAGACCAGGACCGCCCACGGGTCCCGGCTGGCCCGCCACGGGAGGGCGCGCAGCGCCGTCGCGCCCCAGCCCAGCACGGCCTCCAGCGCCGGGACCGGCACCTGGCCGGTGTGGAGGGGGTCGCGACCGGGCAGCACGTCGGCATGGCCAACCCCGTCACCACCGCCGTCCACCACGTCGAGCAGGCCGAGGGCCTGGACCGGCCCGCGGCTGCCCTCGAGCGGGCCCTGGCGCCCCTGGGCCGGCCCGGCCGCCTCCGGGACCTCCTCACCGGGGTGCCCCTGGGGCACGCCGCCCACCCCATGCTCACCGACATCCCCATCGGCTGCTGGACGAGCGCCACCGTCCTCGACCTCACGGGTGGCCCGGCCGCCCGGCCCGGAGCCCGGCGGTTGCTGGGGCTCGGCAACCTGGCGGCGCTGCCCGCCGCCGTGACCGGTGCCGCCGAGTGGCTCCAGGCCGACACCGCCTCGCGCCGGGTGGGGGTGGTGCACGCCAACAGCAACCTCGTCGGCCTCGCCCTCTACGGGACCAGCTGGCTGGCCCGGCGCCGGGGCCGCCAGGCGCTCGGGGTCTCCCTGGCCCTGGCGGGCATGGCCGTGACCACCTTCGCCGGGCACCTGGGCGGCCACCTGGCCATCGCCCGCAAGGTGGGGACGGCGGTGGGCGAGCCCGACCGTCACTCGTCGGTGGCGAAGAGGTCGTCGCCGTAGGGCAGCCGGCGGGCGGGGGCGAACTCGCGCTTCCACACCATCACGCGCCGCCGGAACGAGCAGACCTCCTCGCCCCGCTGGTTGACCCCCCTGGTCTCCACCGTGACGATGCCGCGCCGGCCGTCCGAGGTCTCCTTCTTGTCGAGCACCCTGGTGGCCGCGTAGATGGTGTCGCCGTGGAAGGTGGGCTTGGCGTGCTTGAGCTCCTCCACCTCGAGGTTGGCCACCGCCGCCCCGCTGACGTCGGGCACCGACATGCCCAGGACCAGCGAGTAGACCAGGTTGCCCACCACGACGTTCTGCTTCTGCACCGTGTCGTTCTCCGCGTACCACGTGTTGGTGTGGAGGGGATGGTGGTTCATGGTGATCATGCAGAAGAGGTGGTCGTCGTACTCGGTGACGGTCTTGCCCGGCCAGTGCCGGTACACGTCGCCGATCGCGAAGTCCTCCAGGTGGCGGCCGAACGGGCGGTCGATCGTTGCCATGGCGACACGCTACGGAGCGTTACCACCCGGTAGCCAGCGGTCAGCGCCACGAGCGGCGACGGCCCGACCGCGCCAGGGCACCCTGATCCCCCGTCAGGGAACTGGGCGGCCGACCGGCACCGGTCTAGCTTCGCGCCATGACCGCGACCGACCTCACCGCCGCCGCGTCCGCCGTCGAGCTCGCCCGCGACGTCGTGGGGCGCGGCCTGGCCCACCTGGCCGCCAGCGGCTCGGTCGACGCCGACCAGGTCGTGGCCTACGACCTGGCCCACGCCGCCGCCGCCGTCGAGACGGCCCGCACCCTCCTCGACTACGGCGCCCGGGGCGACGAGGAGGCGAGGATCACGGCCGCGTTCGCGGCCGACGCCGTCGCCGACGTGGCCGCCAAGCTCTACGGCCGCGAGGCCGCCTGGGGCGTGCCCGCCGACGCCCTCGAGCCGGCCCGGGGGTTCGTGGCCACCTACCGCGATCCCGCCTTCCTCGCCTCGATCGACGGGCCGGGCCCCCGTCACCTGGGCGACGACTTCGAGATGGTGCAGGACGCCTTCCGGCGCTTCGCCGAGGAGCGGATCCGCCCGGTGGCCGAGCACGTCCACCGCCACAACGACGACATCCCCGAGGAGATCATCGGCGGGTTGGCCGAGATCGGCGCCTTCGGCCTGTCCATCCCCGAGGAGTACGGCGGCTTCGCCAGCGGCGGTGAGAGCGACTACATGGGCATGGTCGTCGCCACCGAGGAGCTGTCCCGCGCCTCCCTGGGCGCCGGTGGCTCGTTGATCACCCGGCCCGAGATCCTCACCCGGGCCCTGGTCAAGGGGGGGACGGAGGAGCAGAAGCGGTGGTGGCTCCCCCGGCTGGCCAGCGCCGAGGAGATGGCCGCCGTGGCCGTCACCGAGCCCGACCACGGCTCGGACGTGGCCGGCATCAAGGTCACGGCCACGAGGACCGACGGGGGCTGGCTGGTCAACGGGGTCAAGACCTGGTGCACCTTCGCCGCCCGCGCCACCGTGCTCATGCTGCTGGCCCGCACCGACCCCGACCGGTCCCGCGCCCACCGGGGCCTGTCGCTGTTCGTCGTGCCCAAGGCCGTGGCCGACGGGCACGGCTTCGTGCTCACCCAGGAGGCCGGCGCCGACGGGGGGGCCGGCGGGGGCGGCCGCATGGAGGGGCGGCCGATCGACACCATCGGGTACCGGGGCATGCACTCCTACGAGGTCGCGCTCGACGACTGGTTCGTCGCCGACGCCAACCTGGTCGGCCTGGAGGACGGGCTGGGCAAGGGCTTCTACCTGCAGATGGCCGGGTTCGAGAACGGCCGGCTGCAGACGGCGGCCCGGGCCATCGGGGTGATGCAGGCCGCCTACGAGGACGCCCGCCAGTACGCCCTCGACCGCTCGGTGTTCGGGCGCCCCGTGGCCGAGTACCAGCTCACCCGGGCCAAGCTGGCCCGCATGGCGGTGACCATCCAGGCGGCTCGCCAGTTCGCCTACGCCGTCGCCCGCCTCATGGCCAAGGGCGAGGGCTCGATGGAGGCGGCCATGGTCAAGGCCTACGTGTGCAAGGCCGCCGAGTGGGTCACGCGGGAGGCCATGCAGATCCACGGTGGCTACGGCTACGCCGAGGAGTACGCGGTCAGCCGCTACTTCGTGGACGCCCGGGTGCTGTCGATCTTCGAGGGCGCCGACGAGACCCTGTGCCTCAAGGTCATCGCCCGCCGGCTCGTCGAGCAGGCCGGGAGCTGAGGCACCGTGGCCGACGCCCCGCTCCGGCCGTTCCCGCAGGGCTGGCACCGTGCCCTCGTCGTCATGGCCCATCCCGACGACATGGAGTACGGCGGGGCGGCGGCGGTGGCGGCGTGGACGCGGGAGGGCCGCGAGGTCGCCTACCTCCTGCTCACCCGGGGCGAGGCGGGGATCGACTCCCTGCCGCCGGCGGAGGCGGCCAGGGTACGGGTCGAGGAGCAGCGGGCCAGCGCCGCCGTCGTCGGGGTCGACGAGGTCGAGTTCCTCGGCCACCCCGACGGGACCCTCGCCGACTCGCTCGCCCTGCGCCGCGACGTCGCCGCCGCCATCCGCCGGCGCCGGCCCGAGGTGGTCGTGGCCGTCAACCACCGGGAGACCTACGGCCCGGGCACCCTCAACATGGCCGACCACCGGCTCGCCGGCCAGGCGACCATCGACGCCGTGCGCGACGCCGCCAACCGCTGGGTGTTCACCGACCTCGTCGACGCCGCCGGTCGCCCGTTGGAGCCGTGGGCGGGCGTGGAGCACGTGGCGGTGGTGGCCTCCCCCCGGGCCACCCACGCCGTCGACGTCACCGACACCTTCGAGCTGGGCGTCGCGTCGCTGCGGGCCCATGCCGCCTACCTGCGGGGGTTGGGCGACCCCGACCCGGACGAGCTCCTGCGGGGCTGGGCCGAGGCGGTGGCCGCTCGCTTCGGGGGCCGGCTGGGGGTGGCCTTCGAGCTGCCGGGCGGCTGACGCCCCCGCCCCCGGAGAGGCGGCCGGCCCCCGGGGACGGGCCCTCAGCCCGCCCGGGCGGCGATCGCCTCGTGCAGCGCCAGGGTGTGCCGGGCCTGCTCGACGTGCAGGTTCTCGATCATCCGACCGTCGACGGTGACCACGCCCCGGCCCTCGGCCACGGCTGCCTCGAACGCCTCGATGATGCGCCGCGACCTCTCGACGTCCTCGGCGGCGGGGGCGAAGGCGAGGTTGGCCGCCTCGATCTGGCCGGGATGGATGAGCGTCTTGCCGTCGAAGCCCATCTGGCGGCCCTGCCGGCACTCGGCCTCGAACCCCTCGGCGTCGCGGATGTCGTTGTACACGCCGTCGAGGACGACCTTGCCGCTGGCACGGGCGGCGATGAGGGCGAGGCCCAGCCCCGTCAGCAGGGGCTGGCGGCCGGGCACGTGCTCGGCCCGCAGCTCCTTGGCGAGGTCGTTGGTGCCCATGACGAGCACGGTGAGCCGCTCGGACGACGAGCAGACCTCGACGGCCCGCAGCAGCGCCAGCGGGGTCTCCAGCATGGCCCAGATGGCCGTGTGCCCGGGCGCCCCGCCGGCGTCGAGCGCCTTCTCGACGGCGTGCACCGTCGAGGGCGACTCCACCTTGGGCACCACGACGGCGTCGGGACCGGCGGCGGCCGCGGCCCGCAGGTCGTCGTCGTGCCAGGCGGTGGCGGCGCTGTTGACCCTGATGGCCACCTCGCGGGGGCCGTAGCGGCCGGACGCCGCCGCCGCGCACACCCGGTCGCGGGCCTCGGCCTTGGCATCGGGGGCGACCGCGTCCTCGAGGTCGAGGATGAGGGCGTCGGCGGGCAGGCCCGCCGCCTTCTCGAGGGCGCGCTCGTTGGCCCCCGGCATGTAGAGCACCGACCGGCGAGGCCGGAGGGTGGAGGGCGTCGAGGGTCCCGGGTCGCTCATCGTCACTCCCCCCCGGCCTCGTCGGCCCAGGCCTTGGCCAACTCGGGATCCTTGGCCGCCAGGGCCTCGGCCAGGTCGACCATGACCCGGCACTGCTTGACCGAGGCGTCGTCCTCCATCTTGCCGTCGAGCATCACGGCGCCGGTGCCGTCGCCCATGGCCTCGATCACCCGGCGGGCGTGCCGCACGTCCTCGGGCGAGGGCGAGAACACCCGGCGGGCGATGTCGATCTGCACCGGGTGGAGGGTCCAGGCGCCGACGCACCCCAGCAGGAAGGCGTTGCGGAACTGGTCCTCGCAGGCGACGGTGTCCCGGATGTCGCCGAACGGGCCGTAGAACGGCAGGATCCCGTGGGCGGCGCACGCGTCGACCATGCGGGCGATCGTGTAGTGCCAGAGGTCCTGCTGGTGGGCGGGCCGGTCGGCCTCGACATCGCCTCCCGGCGGGTCCTGGCGCACCAGGTAGCCGGGATGGCCGCCCCCCACCCGGGTGGTCTTCATGCGGCGGCTGGCGGCGAGGTCGGCCGGGCCCAGCGAGAGGCCCTGCATGCGGGGGCTGGCGGCGCAGATGGCCTCGACGTCGGCCATGCCGCGGGGTGTCTCGAGGATGGCGTGCAGCAGCAGCGGCCGGTCGAGCCCCGCCCGGGCCTCCAGCTGGGCCACGAGGCGGTCGACGTAGTGGATGTCCTCGGGCCCCTCCACCTTGGGGATCATGATGACGTCGAGGCGGTCGCCGACCTCGGTGACGGCGGCGGTGATGTCGTCGAGGGCCCAGGGCGAGTCGAGGCTGTTCACCCGGGTCCACAGCTGCGTGCCGAGCGACCGGTCCCACGACCTGCCCACCTCGACCAGGCCCGCCCGGGCGGCCTCCTTGTCGCCGGCGGGCACGCCGTCCTCGAGGTTGCCGAGCAGGATGTCGACCCTCGGCGCGATCTCCGGCACCTTGGCCACCATCTTGGGGTTGGAGGGCGGGAAGAAGTGGATCATCCGCGAGGGCGGGAAGGGGATCTCCCGCACCGGGTCGGGGGCGCCGACCGCCAGCGGGCGGAAGAAGTCCTTGGGCGAGCGCATGGCCCCACCCTACGAAGCGGCGTCCCGGGGGCTCAACGCATCACGGCGCCCCCTGCCCCACCAGGTCGGCGGGGAGGAGCTGCTCGGTGACCAGGCGCTCGAAGCGGGCCGGCTCCCCGCCCACGTCGGCCCGGCACAGCCGCAGGCCCTCGGTGTAGCAGTGGCTGTAGGCGCGCCAGGTCGGGTCGGTGAGGAACGACACCGCCTTCTCGGCCCGGGCGTGGGGCAGCAGGGCCCACCGCTCGAGGTACGAGACCGCGTCGCCGGCCGGCGCGCCGCCGTGGTGCAGCCGGATGGCGGCGTTCGACCGCACCCAGGACAGCGCCTCGCCGGCCTCGGCCACCGCCGCCGCCACCTCGGCGTCGAAGCGGACCCCCAGCGGGGCCAGGTGCTCGGCCACCACGGGCTCGGGCCGGCGGCCCAGCGCCACCTCGACCCCCAGGTCGGCGAGGCCCTCGGCCAGGGTGCACTGCGGGGTGCCGACGAGGAAGATCGCCTCCTCGCCCCACCCCCGCCGCCGGACCAGCCCGACCTCCTTGCGGGTGTGCTCGGTGTGGTGACCGGGGTACGCCTCGTGCGCCACCAGGTGACCGAGCGACAGCGACAGCACGGGCAGGTCGACGTTGATCGCCACCCGGCTGCGCAGGCCGCCCTGGTAGTAGTTGAACCCCGACCACGGCCTACCGGTCTCGAACACCCACTCGACCTGCTCGCCGTCGGGCAGGCCGAACTGCCGCCGGGTGCGCTCGCGCAGGTCCTCGGCCAGGGACCGGATGGCCGGCTCCAGCTTGTCGGGGGGCACGGCGTGGGCCTCCCGCCAGGCGATCGACCGCTCGCGCAGCGGGCCGGTGCCAGGCAGGGCGGCGTCGAGCCGGGCGTGGGCGGCGGCGAAGGTGTCCTCGGGCACGACCGCGGGCCGCACGCCGTAGCACCGCTCGACCTCGTCGAGGTAGGCGACGGGCTCGCCGGCCAGCTTGCGGGCGGTGGTGTGCAGGCCCAGCACCTGGGTCCGGATCCACCGGCGCCGGCCGGCACCCACCGCTCCCTCCCCCTGGCCGGCGTCCAGGTCGGCAACCAGGCGCCCCGCCTCGGCCGCCAGCTCGGCGGGCGGGCGCCGCCGCTCGCGGGCCACCCGGTCCGCCAGCGCCCGCGGGCCGTAGTAGGCGTCGACCAGGCCCTCCACGTGGCGACCGAGCCGCAGCCCCAGCTCGAGGTAGCGGGAGACGACGTCGTCGCTGGTGCCGGCGGGCATGGCCGGCCACGCTACCGGCGCCCCCGGGGGGCGACGGGCACCGCCGGTCCTACCAGCCGCCGGGCGCCCGCAGCAGCTCGGGGGGCACCGGGCAGTCGAGACGGCGGGGCTCGACCACGCGCCCGGTGGCGGCCACGCCGACCACCTCGACGGGCGGCGAGCTGCGGCCGGTGGCCCCGGGCACGCCCGTCGCCGACGCGCGGGCGGTCGCCACGTCGAAGAGGGCAGCGGGGAGGCGTCGTCCCACGCCGACCACCAACCAGGCGGCCACCCCGGCCTCCCGGGCCGCGGCCACCTCCTCGGCGGTGCCGTCGGCGGCCAGGAAGCCGTCGGGGCCGGCGGCGGCCGCCTCCACCAGCAGCAGGCGCGGCCGGTCGTCCCCCACGTGCAGGGCCCTCGGGTGGTGGGCCAGGCTCAGGTCGCCACGCCGTCGCCCCAGCTCGTCGGCCAGCTCCGACCCCCCGGCGACGTCGGGCACGACCGCCACCGCCGCCCCCTCCGGCACGTCGAGGGCGAGCACGGCCACCGTGGGGTCGCCGACCAGCTCGTCCCGCACCTCCCGCGCCGCGGGCGCCACGTCCTCGGCGGCCAGCAGGCGGGCGCACGCCCACCACAGCGATCCGGCTGCCGGGTGCCGGTCGGTCAGGCGGCGGCAGGCGATCACCAGGCCCCGCGGGTCGTCGCCGAACGAGGCCAGCACGGCCGCCGCCTCGCACGCCAGCAGGGACTGGTCCACGTCGGGAGCCCGGGCCACGGCACGCAACCGCTCGATCGGGTGCACCCGCCCGACGCTACCGGTCCCCGCCACCGCCGCGGCCGGGGACCGGGACCGTCAGGGCCAACCGGGCTTCCAGATCATCAGGTACAGCATGACCAGGAGGAGGACGGTGAGCACGGCTTGGCCGTTGCCCACCTTGCGCTGGTCGCCCTGCCGCTGCCCGGCGAGGACGAGGCCGTGGAAGACGCCGTTCATGACGATCCACACCACGAAGGCCAGCGAGATGAACGTGTCGCTGAACTCGTACACCTCGTCGCTGGTGACGATGCACATGATGCCGAAGAGGCCCGTCAGCAGGAGGGCCGGGGCGTAGACCTGCCGCCCGGCGCGCTCCAGCAGCCCGAGGTACCCGTCCCGCCCGCCCGGCAGCACCGTGAGCACGGCGGGGGCGAAGGCGACGATGAACGAGAGGACGTGCAGGAAGAGGAAGATCTTGAACCCGGTGCTCAACGCAGCCTCCAGGGCGACGGGCGGACTGACGGGGAGGAACCTAGTGCGCCCCGGGGATCTGCTCCGCCCAGAGCGCGTCCACTACCTTCGGGCGCCGTGGCGACCGACCCCCCTGGTGACCTCGACCTCGCCCCCCTCGACGGCGAGCCCCGGCCCCTCGACGGCTGGCTCACGACGTTCCACCTGGCGGCCGTCATCCTCGATCCCTACACGTACGAGAGCGCCTGGCTGCTGGAGACCGCCGGGCGCATCCTCGAGGGCTTCCGGGGCGCCGACTGCCGCATCGCCTTCGTGGTCACGGCCCCCGCCGATGACGCCCGGCAGTTCCTGGGCCCGTGGGCCGACCGCATCCTGACCTTCATCGACCCCGACCGGGACCTGGTCAAGGCGCTCGGCGTCAACGAGCTGCCCGCCTTCGTCCACCTGCGGCAGGACCGGTCGGTGGCCGCCCTGGCCGAGGGGTGGGACCCGCTGGAGTGGCGGCAGGCCGCCTCCGAGCTGGCCCGGGCGATGAGCTGGTCGCGACCCGTCATCCCCGCCCCCGGCGATCCCCGGCCCTACGCCGGCTCCCCCGCCCTGGGCGCCTGAGCGGGCGGGCCCGCGGCCGGCGTCCCCCCTCAGCGGCGCACGCCGCCCTGGGCCATGCCGAGGACGTCCAGCGCCCGGTCCACCTCCTCGTCGCTGAGCAGCCCCTGCTCGACCACGATCTCCCGCACGCTCCGGCCCGTCCTGACGCTCTCCTTCACCACCTCGGCCGCCTTCTCGTAGCCGATGTAGGGGTTGAGGGAGGTGCCCAGCGAAGGGCTCGACTCGGCGTAGGCCCGGCACCGGTCGACGTCAGCCTCGATGCCGGCCACGCACCGGTCGGCGAACAGCCTGGTCACGTTGGCGAGGAGGCGGATCGACTCCAGCAGGTCGTGGGCGATCACCGGCAGGTACACGTTGAGCTCGAAGTTCCCCTGGGACCCGGCGAAGGCGATGGTGGCGTCGTTGCCGATGACCTGGGCGGCCACCTGCGTCATGGCCTCGACCATGACGGGGTTGACCTTGCCGGGCATGATCGACGAACCCGGCTGGAGGTCGGGCAGGCGGATCTCGGCCAGGCCCGTGCGCGGCCCGCTGGCCATCCAGCGGATGTCGTTGCCCACCTTCACCAGGGCCACGGCCAGGGTGCGCAGGGCGCCCGACAGGCGGACGAGGGCGTCGCGGGCACCGTGCACCGCGAAGTGGTCGGGCGCCTCGGTCAGCGGCAGCTCCAGCTCGTGGGCCAGCTGCTGGATGACCGAGGACGCGAAGCCGGGCGGGCAGTTGAGGCCGGTGCCCACGGCCGTGCCCCCCAGGGGGAGCTCGCCGACGACGGTCAGGGTCTCACGGATGGCCAGGGCGGCCGCGTCGACCTGGGCGGCGTAGCCCCCCAGCTCCTGGCCGACGGTGACCGGCGTGGCGTCCATGAGGTGGGTACGACCCGACTTCACCACCGAGGCCAGCTCCTGCGCCTTGGCCGACAGGGCGGCGCGCAGGTACTCCAGGGCGGGCAGGAGCGCCACGTCGACCTGGCGGGCGGCGGCGATGTGGATGGCCGAGGGGAAGACGTCGTTGGAGGACTGCGAGGCGTTCACCTCGTCGTTCGGGTGGACCGCCCGGCCCAGCCGGCGGGACGCCAGGTGGGCGATCACCTCGTTGGCGTTCATGTTGGAGCTGGTGCCCGACCCGGTCTGGAAGACGTCGACGGGGAACTGGTCGTCGTGGTCGCCCGCCGCCACCTCGGCCGCCGCCGCCTCGATGGCCGCCGCCGCCTCGGGATCGACCACGCCGAGGCGGGCGTTCACGGCCGCGGCCACGCCCTTGATGCGGGCCAGGGCCTCGACGAGGGAACGCTCGAGCACCATGCCGGAGACGGGGAAGTTCTCGACGGCACGCTGGGTCTGGGCCCCCCACAGGGCTGCGACCGGCACGCGGACCTCGCCCATCGTGTCGCGCTCGACCCGCATCTCCCGGTCGGTGGCCTGGTCGGTGGTGTTGTCGGTCACGGTGCGACGGTAGCCAGGGCCGGCGCCGCTCACACCCGGGCCGGCGGACCGCGAGGTGAACC
>DASUJB010000051.1:0-23415 GCA_036279475.1 Acidimicrobiales bacterium
CCGGGCCGGAGCGGGCCGTGGCCGGCGGCCGGAAGGCCAAGGACGTCGCCGGCGAGGCCCTGGCCGCGGCCGGCTTCCACACCATCGAGCGCGACGTCCCGATGCGGGCCGGCGTCGAGGTCAGCTTCCGTGCCCTCGACGGTGCCGGTCGGCCGTGGCACTTCGAGGTGTGGGGCGCCTTCTCGACGAGCCGTCCGGGGCTGAAGCGGATCGACACGCTGTGGAAGGCGTTGGGTAGGGCGAGCGTGCTCCACGCCGCCGAGCCGGATCTCCGGCTCGTCCTGCTCACGACCGACGTTCCCGCCGCCACCAGTGCCGGGGGCAGGGCGCTGGCCGAGGTCGTCGGTCGGGGCAGGCGGCACACCATCACCGACGTTGTCCGGCTACTCGACGCTGACGACGTCCTGCGCTTGAAGGAGCTGGCCACGGGGGGTGAGGCGTGATGTCCCGGGGGCGGGTGACGAGCCGTGGGCCGACGAGCCGCCACGCCGCTTCCCCACGGCCGACGGCCGGGCCATCGCTGGGCTGACGGACGGAGCACGGCCTGGCCGACCCGAGGACCACCATCACCGAGCTGGCCACCGGCCTGGGGACGACCGGCCTACCAGACGTCCGGACCGCCCTCGCCGCGCGCCCCGCTGCCATGGTCTCGGTCTCCCCCGAGACGTGGGACCTGCTCGACGCCCTGTACGCCGGGGGAGGGTTTCCTCGGGAGTTCGAGGGAGCGTGGATGAACGGTGTCGCCCTGCTCGAGGCCGTCGACGGCCTGCGCGGCCGGCGTCCCGTGCTCGTCGAGTGGCGGGGGAACCAGAAGCAGCCCGGCGACGAGCCGGTCCCCGCTGACCTCCGGATCGACCATGTGTACCTGGTGAGCTGCAAGTACCTGTCGAAGATCGTCACCAACACGTCGCCGGCGGGCATCTTCGACAGGTTGCTGGCCGGCGGCCACGGAGGTCGGTCGCCCAACTGGTACGCCGAGGTCGCTCCCGCCGCGTACGAGGCGCTGTACCGGGCGGTTCGGGACCACCTCGGCGGCCGCCTGCCCGGGCGGGAAGCCGACCTCAGCGCCGGTCAACGTGCCGCGGTCGCACGCGAGCTGAGGGGCCGGTGGCCCGTCGAGCTGCGTGAGGTGGCGAGCACGTTCTCCGCCGTGGTGGCCGAGGCGTCGGCGGCGAGGTGGCGTTCGGCGATCGCATCGGCCGACCGGGAGCGGGTGCTGTGGCGGTTGCTGCGCATCGGCGGCGCGCCCTACTTCGTGCTCGGCTCGTCGCCGGCCGGCGCCCTGCGCCTGCGGGTCGGCACGGTCTGGGACTGGCGCCAGCGCTTCCGCGTCACCTCGTTCGACGTCCAGCCGTGCGTGCGAGGCCAGCCGGAGGTCAGGTGGGAGGTGGCCGTCCAGGACCGGCGCACGCGGGCGACGTCCGCGGTCGCCGGGCACGTCGAGATCCGTTGGAGCCACGGCAAGTTCGCCCAGCCTCCCGAGGCCAAGGTCTACCTCGACACACCCCACCAGCTCGTGCCGGGGTACTGGCCCTTGGTCTGATCGCGCTGGCGGCCAGCCTGTTGCTACGGTCCGCGCATGCCTGGCGGCACCGACGCGGGGCCTCCGCCCAGCGAGGCGCCCGTCCCCGGGCCTGGCGTGACCACCACCCGGGGACGGGTTCCTGGCGCACCTCCCGAGGTCACTGCCCCGGGTGTGTCGGGGACCGGGTCCCCGAGGCTCGAGAGCGTGCCGTCCACCAGGCTGCGGGTCCGGCGGAGCCTGCTGGGCCTGGTCGGCGTGCTGGTGGCGTACTACGTGTTCCCCGTCGACGAGGTGCCGTCGAGCTGGGACGTCCTCCGCGTCACGCTGGGCCTGATCGCCGGGCTCGCCGCCGTGGCCTACGTGGTGGTGCGCCAGCTGCGGATGCTGTCCCGCTTCCGGGTGGGCGACCCCGGCGTGCGCCTCGACGTGCTCGCACTGGCGGTGTTCGTGGTCGTCCCGTTGTTCGCTCTCGGCTACTACGCCACCGAGGCTGTCGACCCGGGGCAGTTCCGAGGTCTCCGGACCAAGACCGATGCCCTGTACTTCAGCGTGTCGACGCTCGTCACCGTCGGGTTCGGCGACGTCCACGCCGGCGGACAGGTCGCCAGGGCGCTGGTGACGGTGCAGATGGCGTTCGACGTCGTGGTCGTGGCGGCGGCGGCGTCGGTGCTCACCACGCAGGTGCGGGCCCGTGCCGCCGGGCGCCACGGCGCTCCGCCGGGCTGAACCGCCGCGTGCCCGGGCGCCCACGTCGGCCCGGGCGTCCCTCGGTGCCCGACGACGGGCGTTCGGGCACCGTCGTCGACGTCAGGCCATCGCCCGGCCGAGGTTGGCGTCGAGGGCGTCCAGGAACTCCTCGGTGGTCAGCCATGCGGTGTCCCCCCCCACCAGGAGGGCGAGGTCCTTGGTCATCTGGCCACCCTCGACGGTGGACACGCAGACGTCCTCGAGCGTGCGGGCGAAGTCGGCCACCGCGGGCGTCCCGTCGAGCTTGGCCCGGAAGGCCAGGCCGCGGGTCCAGGCGAAGATGGAGGCGATGGGGTTGGTGGAGGTCTTCTCGCCCCGCTGGTGCTGGCGGTAGTGGCGGGTGACCGTGCCGTGGGCCGCCTCGGCCTCGCACGTCCGGCCGTCGGGGGTGAGCAGCACCGAGGTCATCAGGCCCAGCGACCCGAAGCCCTGGGCCACGATGTCGGACTGCACGTCCCCGTCGTAGTTCTTGCAGGCCCACACGTAGCCGCCCTCCCACTTGAGGGCCTGGGCCACCATGTCGTCGATGAGGCGGTGCTCGTAGGTCAGGCCCGCGGCCTCGAAGTCGGCCTCGAACTCGGTGTCGAACACCTCCTGGAACAGGTCCTTGAAGCGCCCGTCGTACGCCTTGAGGATCGTGTTCTTGGTCGACAGGTACACGGGGTAGCCGCGGTCGAGCCCGTAGCGGAACGAGGCGCGCGCGAAATCCCGGATCGAGTCGTCGAAGTTGTACATGCCGAGGGCGACACCGCCGCCGGCGAAGCGGGCGACCTCCATCTCCAGGGGTCGGCCGCCGTCGTCCGGCGCGTACGAGATGGTCACCGTGCCCGGGCCGGGCACGACGAAGTCGGTGGCCCGGTACTGGTCGCCGTGGGCGTGACGGCCGATGACGATCGGCCGGGTCCAGCCGGGGACCAGGCGGGGGACGTTCGAGCAGATGATCGGCTCACGGAAGACGACGCCGCCAAGGATGTTGCGGATCGTCCCGTTCGGAGACCGCCACATCCGCTTCAGGCCGAACTCCTCCACCCGCGCCTCGTCGGGCGTGATGGTGGCGCACTTGACGCCGACGCCGTGCCGCTTGATGGCCTGGGCCGCGTCCACCGTGACCTGGTCCTCGGTCTGGTCGCGCACCTGGATCGACAGATCGTAGTACTCCAGGTCCACGTCGAGGTACGGCAAGATCAGCTTGTCCTTGATGAGCTGCCAGATGACGCGCGTCATCTCGTCGCCGTCCAGCTCGACGACCGGGTTCTCGACCTTGATCTTGGCCATGGGGGCGTCTCCCGAGGTTCGACGGGCGGAGCGGTGCGGGGGTCGGCGAGGTACCGCGGGCCGTCGCGCTTGTATCAGACTTGTAGTGTACGACCGCGCCGGTCACCGGGACCACGGCGGTGGGTCGACCGCCGACATCACGTTAGGCCGGTGCGGCGGGACGCAGGACGGTCGTGCCCCGACGCCGGTCCCCGGCTTGCCGGGCGGTGGTGGGGCGGCGACGATGCCCGAGGTGCGTGCCGCTGTCGAGGACCCCGCCGACCCGCGCATCGCCGAGTTCGTGGGCCTGCGCGACCGCGAGCTGGCCGGGCGGCGGGGCGGGGGTCCCCGGCCCCCGGCCACCGGCGTCTTCATCGCCGAGGGCGACGTCGTCGTGGAGCGGGCGTTGCGGGCGGGGTACCGCCTGCGCGCCGCGCTCGTGGACGCCGGTCGGACCGCCCCGCTGCCCTCCGGGGTCGACGCCGACGCCGATGCCGTGTACGCGGCGTCGCCCGAGGTCCTGCGGCGCATCACGGGGCTCGGCGTGCACCGGGGCGTGCTGGCCAGCTTCGACCGCCGGCCGGTGCCCGATCCCGCCGTCGTCCTCGGGCCGGCCCGGCGGGTCCTGGTCCTGGAGCGGGTCACCAACCCGACCAACCTCGGTGTCGTCATCCGCTCGGCCGCCGGCCTCGGGATCGACGGCGCCCTCCTCGACCCGAGCTGCACCGACCCCCTCTACCGCCGCGCCGCGCGGGTGGCCATGGGCGAGGGCTACGCCTTCCCGTGGGCGTGGCTGCCCCCGTTGGCCATCGGGGGGCTCGACATGGTGAGATCGGCCGGCTTCCGCCTCGTGGCGCTCACCCCCCGCGACGCCGTCTCCCTCGACGAGGTCCGGTGGGCGCCCGACGAGCGGCTGGCGCTCCTGCTCGGCGCCGAGGGGCCCGGGCTGTCGGCCAGCACGCTGAGGGCCGCCGACGACCGGATCGCCATCCCGATGCAGGCCGGGGTCGACTCCCTCAACGTGGGGGTCGCCGCCGCCATCGCCTGTTGGGTGCTGGGGCGTCGCTGAGCGCCGACCCCCGCTCCCCGGATCCGCGGTTTCGGCGAGGCGGCCCGGAGGGTATGGGCAGCGGACCGCGCCACGGCGGGGAACCGAACCATGGCTGGGGGCGAGACCGAATCGATGGACACCGGGACGAAGGTCGTGGTCGGGCTGGCCTCGGTGGCCCTGCTCTTCTCGGCGCTCAGTGGCTCGCCCGGCAACGACGCGTGGCAGGACGGCGGCACCGCCCTGGGGAAGGCGGCCGCCGTCGAGCACCGTCCCGGCGACGACGGGCCGGAGGTGGCGGCCGACGACCCCTGGACGCGGGGCGGCTCGCCGTCGACGGGCGAGGGAGACCGGGACGGAGGCGAGGACGCGGATCCCCCGGCACCGGCGGACGACCCGTGGACGCGGGGTCGGCCGCCCCTCCGGCGCCGATCCCTCCCGGTGTGCGTCGGGACCATGTGGTACGTGACCGACGACGGCCGGGTGCGCCTGCCCACCGACCGCCACGAGGAGGCGTGGGCGTCTGCCGACTGCACGCTGGTGGCGGGCCAGTCCGGCGAGCCCGTCCGCCTGGTGCAGGTGGCGCTGAACGCCTGCAACGGCCAGTCGGTCGCCGTGGACGGGTTGTACGGGCCCGAGGTGAGGCGGGCCCTGGCTGACGTGCAGTCCCGCCACCGGCTGGCGGTGGGGGCCTACGGGCCGCACACCCGCGAGGCCATGGCGTGGCCCACCGTCCTCAAGGACGGGGGAGCGACGCGCTGCGTGCCGAACCCGGACATCGGGTGAGCACGCCGCCCTCCCCTCAGCCCGGGGCCGGGCCCTCGGCGGTGGCCTTCAGGCGCTCGAGGGTGCGGTGCATACCCTCGCGCAGCTCCCCGGAGTGGGCGTCCGCCCCGCCGACGAACGGGCCCGCCAGCCGCACCAGCCACGACCGGGCCGCCGTCAGGTCGCGCGTCTCGGTCACCACCGTGCCGCCGTCGCCGTCGGGGGCGAACCGGTAGCCCCACACGACGCCGGTCTGGCGGGTGCGGAAGGCGAACACCGACCCCCGCCGGCTCTCGATCACCTCGTTCGTGGTGGCCCAGCGGGCCCACCGGCGCCGGTTGAAGCCGACGAAGCGGGCTCCGACCTCCGGGGTCGTGCGCCCACCGAGCCAGCGGCACGAGGTGCACTCGGGGCTCCACTCGCCCATGCGGGTGACGTCGCTCACCATGTCCCACAGGGTGGCCGGGTCGGCGGCCACCGTCACGGAAGCGGTGTCGACCGGCGGGTCGGCAGCAGTCCCCGTCATGCCGGGGCACCCTACCCGCGCCGCGGCGCGTGCGCCCGGCGGGCCTTGACCGTCCGGTCGACGGTCCGCCTAACCTCGGTGCTGGCGCCACCGCCGCCGTGGCGACGGCGCCGAGCCGAGGGGGAGAGAGCCGTGACCACCGTGACGCACGACAAGGTCTACATCGACGGGGCCTGGGTCCCGTCCCAGGGGTCGGGAACCATCGACGTGCACGACTCCACCAACGGCGAGGTCATCGCCACCATCCCCGCGGGGACGGCCGAGGACGTCGATGCCGCCGTCGTCGCCGCCCGGGCCGCCTTCGCCACGTGGTCGACCACCACGCCCGAGGAGCGGGCCAAGGCGCTGACCCGGGTGGGCGAGGGGCTGGCCGCCCGGATGGACGAGATCGCCACCGTCATCACCCGCGAGGCGGGCATGCCCAAGTGGCTGAGCCTGATGGTGCAGGCCGGGCTGCCCATCAACTCGTTCAACACCGCGGCGGCGTTGGCCGAGGGCTACGAGTACGAGTCGACGGTCGGCAACAGCCTCGTGGTCAAGGAGCCCGTCGGCGTGGTCGGCGCCATCACCCCGTGGAACTACCCCCTGCACCAGATCGCGGCCAAGGTCGCCTACGCCATCGGCGCCGGCTGCACGGTGGTGCTCAAGCCCAGCGAGGTCGCCCCCCTCGACGCCTTCATCCTGGCCGAGGTGGTCCACGACGCCGGCCTGCCGGCCGGGGTGTTCAACATGGTCACGGGCACCGGCGCGGAGGTCGGCGAGGCCATCGCCGCCCACCCCGGCATCGACATGGTGTCCTTCACCGGGTCGACCCGCGCCGGCCGGCGGGTGGCCGAGGTGGCCGCCGGGACCCTCAAGCGCGTGGCCCTCGAGCTGGGCGGGAAGTCGGCGAACGTGCTGCTCGACGACCTGGACGACGAGGCCTTCGAGAAGGCGGTCCGCGACGGCGTGGGGAAGTGCTACATCAACTCGGGGCAGACCTGCACCGCCCTCACCCGCATGCTGGTCCCCTCCGACCGCCTGGCGGCCGCCGAGCGCGTGGCCGCCGACGAGGTGGAGGGCCGGTTCCAGCCGAGGGACCCCTTCGCCGACGGCTCGATGCTGGGCCCCCTGTCGAGCGCCGCCCAGGTGGACCGGGTGAACGGCTACATCCAGAAGGGCATCGACGAGGGGGCGAAGCTCGTCACCGGCGGTCCCGGCCGGCCCGAGGGCGAGGGCCTCGAGGGCGGCTACTACGTGCGTCCCACGGTCTTCTCCGAGGTCCGCCCGGACATGACCATCGCCCAGGAGGAGATCTTCGGCCCCGTGCTGTCGATCCTGCCCTACGAGGGCGAGGACGACGCGGCAGCCATCGCCAACGACTCGGCGTACGGCCTGGCCGGTGGCGTCTGGTCGGCCGACCCGGAGCGGGCCAAGGCGTTCGCCCGCCGCATCCGGACCGGCCAGGTGGAGGTCAACGGCGGGGCGTTCAACCCCAACGCCCCCTTCGGTGGCTTCAAGGGCAGCGGCTACGGCCGGGAGTACGGCCCGTACGGGTTCGAGGAGTTCCTCGAGGTCAAGTCCCTGCAGCTCTGAGGGGCTGCGGCCCGGGACCCGACGGCTCCGGGCATCGACGGCACCGGCTCCGGGCGTGGACGGCGCGGCCCCCGCCCCGTGCCGGCCCGACGCGTGCGGGGCCGGCACGGACCACGGGTCGGCCGGCCGCCAGCGCCCTTTGGTGCCCGCCGGCGGCACCGCTAGGGTCGCCCGGGGCGACCTGCCGGGGTCGCCCGCCTCGACAGGCCGTGCCATCCGGGAGCTGAGCCATGAAGGATCCAGTCCGCGTCGCCGTCACCGGGGCCGCCGGCCAGATCGGGTACGCCCTCCTGTTCCGCATCGCCAGCGGTCAGATGCTGGGTGAGGACCAACCCGTCGTGTTGCAGCTGCTCGAGGTGCCCCAGGCCACGGGAGCGCTCGAGGGCGTCCGCATGGAGCTCGAGGACTGTGCCTTCCCGCTCCTCTCCGGCGTGGTCTGCACCGACGACCCCGGCACCGCCTTCGGTGACGTGCACTGGGCGCTCCTGGTGGGGGCGATGCCCCGCAGGGAGGGCATGGAGCGGGCCGACCTCCTCTCGGCCAACGGCGCCATCTTCACCGCCCAGGGCAAGGCGCTGTCGGAGTCGGCGGCACCCGGCGTGAAGGTGCTGGTGGTGGGGAACCCGGCGAACACCAACGCCCTCATCGCCCTCAACAACGCCCGGGACGTTCCCGACCGGCAGTTCACGGCCATGACCCGCCTCGACCACAACCGGGCCGTGGCCCAGCTGGCCGCCAAGGCGGGCGCGACGGTCCGTGACGTCACGAGGATGACCATCTGGGGCAACCACTCCACGACGCAGTACCCCGACATCTTCCACGCCGAGGTGGGGGGCAAGCCCGCCCTCGAGGCCGTCGGCAACGACCTGAGGTGGCTGGAGGAGGACTTCATCCCCACCGTCCAGCAGCGCGGCGCCGCCGTCATCAAGGCCCGCGGGTCGTCCTCGGCCGCCTCGGCGGCCAACGCCGCCATCGGTCACGTGCGGTCGTGGGTGCACGGCACGCCCGAGGGCGACTGGGTGTCGATGGCCGTGCCGTCGGACGGCAGCTACGGGGTGCCCGAGGGCCTGGTGTCGAGCTTCCCTTGCACGTGCTCGGGCGGCGACTACCGGATCGTCCCCGACCTCGAGCTCGACGAGCTCAGCCGGGCCCGGCTCGACGCCTCGGTGGCCGAGCTCGTGGGCGAGCGTGACGCGGTGCGGGAGCTCGGGCTGATCTGACCCGGCCCGGGTGCCGGCGCGCCACCCGCCGGTGGTGCCCGGTACCTAGCGGAGGAACCGGCTGGTCGTGTTGTCGGCCAGCACCTTGCCACCCGTCTGGCAGGTGGGGCAGTAGCTCACCGTGTAACGGCTGTACTCGACGGCCCGCACGGTGTCGCCGCACACCGGGCACAGCTGCCCCTCCCGCCCGTGGACCGCGCCCGGGCGCTCCCTCGACGACGACATGTCCGAGCGGCTCCGCTCGTAGGCCAGCGACTCGGCGATGCACTCGCCGATGGCGGCGTGGAGGCGGTCGACGGCGTCGCCGTCGAGGGCGGTGGTGGGGGCGAAGGGCGAGATCCGGGCCCGGTGGCAGACCTCGTCGGCCAGCCGGCGTCCCAGCCCGGCCAGCACCTGCTGGTCCCGCAGCCAGCCGTGGAGCCGCATCCGGCGGGCGCCGAGCAGCTCACCCAGAGTGGCGCGGTCGAGGGTGGCCGCCTCGGGGCCCAGCTCGTCGAGCGGTGCCCGGGCGGTGGGGTCACCGGTCACCACCCACACCCCGGCCCGGCGCTCCGTGCCGGCCTCGGTGAGCAGCAGCGCCCGCCCGTCGGCGAACGTCCACCGGGCCAGGCCGCCCCGGGGCCGGGCCGCCTGCCTCTCGTCGAGCCGTAGCCGGCCGCCCTGCATGAGGTGGACGACGAAGGTCAGGGGCTCGAACCGGACGAGGAGGTGCTTGCCGCGGCGGTCCACCTCAAGGAGGGGCCGACCCACCGCCTCGTCGGGTGAGGGGGCGGCCGTCTTCAGCGCCGTGAAGGCGAGGGGTCGGAAGCCGGCGAGGGGGACGCCGGCGAGCTGGCGGGTGAGCCGCTCGGCGTGGGCTTGGACCTCGGGCATCTCGGGCACGTGCGCTCCTCGTCCGTACGGTCGTAGGTGGTCACGGCCCGCAGCGCGGCCAGCGCGTCGTCGACGGAGGCCAAGGCCCGCTGGTGGTCGAGGACCGCTCGGAGGTCGCCGCCGACGCGCAGCCGCCCCTCGGCGAAGGCCCGCGGCGCGGCCAGGGCCCCGCGGGCGATGGCGGTGGCCGTGGCCCACGTGGTGGTGAGGCGGACGTCGGGGTGGGCGGCGGGCCCCGCGACGAGGGCGACCGTGCCGTCCTCCACCACCAGGTGCCAGCGCACCGTCCCCCCGGGAGCGCCCTCCACGACATGCTCGACGGTGAACGTGCTGCCGGCGAGGGCGCTCGCCAGCGACCGGTCGGCGGCCATGGCGGCGGCCGCCGCCGCCAGCCACTCGGGGCTCAGGTACAGCACGGCGGCAAGCTACCGCCGCCGGCGGTCGCCGCGACGTCCGGTGGGCGCCGGGCCGACCGCCGCCGTCCGGGGCCTCCGGGGTGGTGGTCGGCCATGCCGGTCGCCCATGCCCTAACCTCGCCGGCTGCGCCCGCGCCGGCCGACCAAGGGGATGCCCGGCTCATGCTCAGCGACCTTTCCGATTGGGTCATCGACGTCATCGACAAGCTCAGCTACGTCGGCGTGGCGCTGCTCGTGGCGCTCGAGAACCTCTTCCCTCCCATCCCGTCCGAGGTCGTCCTGCCGTTCGCCGGCGTGGTGGTCCGTCGGGAGGGGGCGTCACTCCCGGGGATGGTCCTGGCGGCGACGGTGGGTTCCCTCGTGGGTGGGCTCGTGCTCTACGGCCTGGCGGCCGCCGTCGGCCCCGAGCGCCTGCACGGCTTCGTCCTCCGCTACGGCAGGTGGTTCCGGGTGACCTCGGCCGACGTGGCCCGGGCCGAGCGGTGGTTCGACCGACGTGCCGTGGTGGCGGTCCTGGTCGGGCGGTGCGTGCCGCTGATCAGGTCGCTCGTGTCGATCCCCGCCGGGTTCCGCCGCATGCCCCTGGGGCGCTTCGTGGCCTACACGGCGCTCGGCAGCCTGGCTTGGAACACGGGGCTGATCGGCGCCGGCCACGTCCTGGGCGAGGAGGACCGCTGGCGGAAGATCGAGACCGTCATGGGCTACGTGCAGTACGTGGTGGTGCTGGCTCTCGTGGCTGCCGTCGGTTGGTTCGTGTGGACCCGCTTCGTGTCGGCGGAGGGACGGCGACGAGCCACCGCCGGCGACATCGACGGCGACCACCTCCCCGACTACCCCGTGCCCGCAGGCGACCGGCCCGACACCTGAGCGCGCCACCGCGGCCCCTCGCTCCCGCCTGACGGGAACGCTCATCGCGCGCTGACGTTGCAATGCGTGGCCGATGGGGTCACAATCGTCACCACTCCCCGTGGGTACAGGCGGCGACCCGTCGGTGAGCCAGGACAGGCCCCGCTCCGACGAGCGGGAGCGACAAGGTGGGCGGACAGGCCAGATGTTCCCTCGGCGGACGATGACGTCGGCGCGCGCCCTGGCGCGCCGGGACGGTGATGGCGGAGGTGGCGCGGCGCGCGCCCGGGACCTCCGGGACGGCGGTGGCGGAGGTGGCGCGGCGCGCGCCCGGGACCTCCGGGACGGCGGTGGCGGAGGTGGCGCGGCGCCCGCCCGGGACCGCGGGCACGGCGGTGGCGCGGCACGCCCCGTGGTCGCCGGGACCTGGAGGGTCCGGGCGGCGAGCCGCCTCCGGGGCGACGTGCCCCTCGCCCTCGTCGACGTGGTCCTCGTGGCCGGATCGTTCGTCGTCCTGCTCTTCGTGCGCTTCGACGGCGACATCCCCTCGCCGTACCAGGCCCGGTTGTTCGAGCTCCTCTCCGTGATCGTCCTGGTGCAGCTCGGGGCCAACCTCGCCTGGGGCCTGTACGGCCAGATCTGGAAGCACGCCAGCGTCGCCGAGGCCCGGCGCATCGCCTTCGCCGGCGCCAGCGCCGGGGCCGTGACCTTCCTCCTCAACCCCACGCGCGCCCTGCCCGTGCCCCGGTCGGTCGCCCTCCTGGGCGCCTTCCTCGCCACTGCGCTGATGGGCGCCGCCCGGTTCCAGGGTCGGCTCCGCCGTCGGGGCGGGGCGGCGACGGACGGTGACGGCGCGGCGGCGAGGGTCGCGGTGGTCGGTGCCGGCGAGGCCGGGGCCTCCATCGTGCGGGAGATGCGGCGGAGGGGAGAGGGCGACCGCGTGCCCGTCGTGGTCGTCGACGACGACCCCCGCAAGCAGGGACGCTCCCTGTCGGGCGTCCCCGTGGTGGGCGGTACCGGTGAGCTCTCCGCCGTCGTCGGCCGCTTCGGGGCCGACGAGGTGCTTGTCGCTATCCCCAGCGCCGACCAGCAGCTCATCAACGAGGTCATGGAGGGTGCCGACCTGGCGGGCGTGCCCCTCAAGGTCCTGCCCCCGGTCCGGGACCTCCTGGGCGACCGGCCGTCGGTCCGCGACGCCCGGGACATCAACATCGAGGACCTGCTGGGCCGGGCCCAGATCGCCACCGACGTCGACGGCATCCGGGCGGTGGTCACGGGGGCGACGGTGCTCATCACGGGTGCCGGGGGCTCGATCGGCTCGGAGATCGCCGAGCAGGTGGCCGAGATGGGCCCGGCGCGCCTGGTGCTCCTCGACCACGACGAGACGCACCTCCACGACCTCGCCGGTCGCCTCCGTGACCCCGCCGAGCTCGACCTGACCGACATCCGCGACGGCGACCGGGTGGGCCGGCTCATGACCCGGCTCCGCCCCGACGTGGTCTTCCACGCCGCCGCCCACAAGCACGTGCCGCTGCTCGAGGCGCAGCCCACCGAAGCCGTCCGCACCAACGTGATCGGGACCGACAACGTGGTGGGCGCCGCCGCCCGAGTCGGCGTCGAGCGGCTGGTCTTCATCTCCTCCGACAAGGCGGTGCGGCCGTCGAACGTGCTCGGCCGGTCCAAGTGGCTGGGGGAGCAGCTGGTGCTGCACCACGCGCCCGCCGGCTCGCGGTGGTGCTCGGTGCGGTTCGGCAACGTGCTCGGCAGCCGCGGCAGCGTCATCCCGACGTTCGCGCGGCAGATCGCCGGGGGTGGGCCGGTCACCGTGACCGACCCCCGCATGAACCGCTTCTTCATGAGCGTCCGCGAGTCGGTGCAGCTCGTGCTGGAGGCGGCCACGCTGGCCCGTGGCGGTGAGGTCTTCATGCTCGACATGGGGGAGCCGGTCAACATCCTCGAGCTGGCCGAGCGGATGGTGCGGCTGTCGGGGCGCCAGGTCGGCACCGAGATCCCCATCCGGTTCTCCGGTCCGCGCCCCGGCGAGAAGCTGAGCGAGGACCTGCAGGACCCCGAGGAGCAGGCCCACCCCACGCCCCACCCGTCGATCGTGCGGCTGACCGCCAACCGCGTCGACCCCCGGGTCCTGGCCCGGGCCACCCACGACCTCGAGCGGCTCGTCACCGGGCGGCACGACGAGGCGGCGGCCGACCTGCTGGTCGACCTCACCAGCGGGCCGGCGACCGGGCCGGTCGGCATCGACCACATGGCGGAGGTCTCGGGAGGAACCGATGGAGCCGTCTGACTACCTGAAGGCCCTGCAGCGCCACTGGAAGGTGGCGGTGGCCCTCGTGCTCACCGTCGTCGTGGTGGTCCTCTTCTTGGTGCCCGCCAAGGGCGACACCGTGTACGAGGCCAGGCACACGCTGCTGCGGACGTCGACCACCCCCGAAGGCACGGCGGCCGCCGACAACCCCCGGGTCCTCGCCCTGTGGGCGTCCCGGGGAACGGTGCCCCAGAGGGTCGCCGAGGCGGTGGGACGCACGGGGCCGCCCGACGACCTCACCGACCGCCTCACGGTGACCCCGAGCGTCGAGCTCGGAACGGTGGACCTGGCGGTGACGGCCGACACCGAGGACGAGGCGGTGCTCCTGGTCAACACCTTCGCCGAGGAGGCGCTGCGGTACGTCAACGAGCAGAACCAGGAGGCCCGAGCGGCCGCCGACGACCAGGTGCGCCAGATCCAGTCGGAGGTCGACGCCCTGGGCTCCCGGATCGCCGCCGCCGGGGGCGACTCGGCGCCGGCGGCCGCCGGCCTGGTGAGCCAGCGGGCGGCCAAGCTGGACGAGCAGAACGCCGTCGCCGCCGAGGCCCGCGCCAACGTGTCCCGGTGGGGCTCGCTCCAGGAGGCGTCGTCGGCGCAACCGGTGTCGACGTCGTCGGTCGCCGTCAGCCGGGGCCAGGCGTTGCTGCTCGGGGGCCTCGTCGCCCTCCTGCTCGCCTCGGGCGTTGCCATCATGCTCGACCGCTCCGACTCCCGGCTGCACACCAAGGAGCAGGCCGAGCGCCAGTTCGGGCTGCCGGTGCTGGCCGAGGTGCCGCTGCTGTCGCTGCGCCACCGCCGGCGTGCCGCGGTGCTGGGCTACGAGCACGACGTCGGCGTGGCCGAGGCCCATCGCAGCCTGCGCACGGCCCTGCTGCTGTTCCGTGACCGCCTCCCCCTCGCCGTCGAGGCGGCCGAGCTGACCCGGCACGGCCAGCCCGCGCCCGGCCGGGGCGCCTCCTCGTCGCGCCAGGTCGTCGTGGTGACGTCGGCCGAGGCGGGCGACGGCAAGAGCACCACCGCCGCCAACCTCGCCATGGCCTACGCCGAGGCCGGGCAGTCAGCCCTGCTCGTCAACTGGGACCTGTGGCGGCCCACGTCGGCCCGGGTGCTCGGCGCCGAGGGCTCGCCGGGTGTCAGCGAGCTCCTCGAGGCCGAGGGTGCCTCGCTGGTCGACTACGTGCACCCCACCCCGGTCCCTGGCTTGCACCTGCTGCCGTCGGGCCGGCTGGGGCACCAGCCGGGGGGGCGGCTCGACGCCGACCTCCGCCTCCTGGAGCAGGCCCGCGAGCTGGCCGACGTGGTCGTCGTCGACACCGCGCCCCTCCTGGCGGCGAGCGTCACCCGGGAGCTGGTGACGATGGCGGACGTCGTCGTCCTGGCCAGCCGGGTCGGGCGGGCGACGAGCCCGGCCGCCGGGCGCACCGTCGAGCTGCTGGAGCGGCTGGGGGCGCCCACGCTGGGCGTGGTCCTGGTGGGCGTCCCCCGCGGGCCGTTCAGGAAGGACTACTACACCGGGGTCCCGGGGCCCGCCGTCCGCTCGGGGGGCGGGGTGCCACGGCACGACGGCGACGGCCCGCTCTCCGGTGACGCCCATGGTGGCGGCGCCGGGCCGTCCGGCGGCGACGGCCGTCACCGGGCTGCACCGGACTCGCCGTCGGCCCCCAGCCGCGGGTCGGCCTGGTGACCCCCCGTCGCGGGCGGGGGCCGGCACGGAACCGCGACCGGCCGGCACCGCCCCTTACCGCCGCCGTGCGGCGTCGACCACGGGGGTGACGGCGGTGTCCGATCACCTCGTGGCGGTGGCCGCCCACGGCCTGGCCGGCAGCCGCGCCGACCTGCCGTCGGCGGCCCTCGACGACGCGGCCTGGTTCGACCTGGTGCAGGGTTGCGCCCTCGGGGGGCTCGTCGGCCTGCTGGCGGCGGCCGGTGGCCATGGGCTGGCCGTGACGCCGGGGCAGGCCGAGGAGCTGGCGGTGCTGGCGGCCGAGCACGCCGGTGCGTCGGCGCTGGTCGAGCGGCAGGTCGCCACCACCGCCTCGGTGCTCGCCCTGTCGGGGGTCGACCACCGCGTGGTCGACGGCCCGGCTCGCCGGCTCGCCGAGGGTCACCCCGCCGCCCGCCCCCCCGGGGTCGTGACCGTGCTGGTGGCGCCCGAGGACCTCGAGGAGGCCCGAGCCCTCCAGGGCCCCCCGGGCCGGGGCGACCGAGGTGGCGGCCGTGGGCGGGTGGTGGTCGTGGCCGCCGTCCCCGGGCTGGAGCGTGCCCCGGGTGGCCTGTGGTCGCTGCTCGGGCCGGGGGCAGCGCTCGACGTCGACGGGCGGACGCTGAGAGCTCTCACCGTCGAGCAGCAGCTCGTGGTGGCATGTGCCGTGCTCGGCGCCGCGCCCGTGCCCACTCTGGGGGCCTGGCGCGACATCGCCGAGCTGGCCCTCGCTCCCGCCCTCGACCCGTCGGCGGTGCGCCGGCTGGCTCAGGCCGCCGGCGTCCTCGACGCGTTGGGGCGCGGGGTGGCGGGCGCGTGGAGGTGGTTCGACCTCGCCGACAAGACCGAGCTCTCGGTGTGGGCGACCCGGCGCACCGGCCCGCCGGCCGGCGGGCCGGGCGGGCGCCCGCCGCCGTCCAGTCCCGTCGGCCTCGCCCGGCGCGTGCTCGGCCGCCGCCCGGCGGCGGCCCCGCTCCACCCGCCCGGCGGTGCACCCCTCGCCGGCCACCCGCCCGGCGGTGCACCCCTCGCCGGTGCCGGCCCTCCCCCCGGAGCCGGCATCGCCTCCGCCGGCATCGCCGCGGCCGGCATCGCCTCCGCCGGTGCCCCCCCTCCCCTTCCCGCCGGCCACGCCGGCGACCGCAGCCCGAGGAGACCGACATGACAGCTCCCGCCGTGCTCGGCGGTCCGCCCGCCTTCCCCGACGGCCTCCCGTTCTTCCGGCCGGCGCCGCCCCCGCTGGACCGCGTCGCCGCCCGCCTGGCCCCCTCCTACGAGCGGGGGGCGCTCACCAACGGACCGTTGGTCCGCCAGCTCGAGGTCGAGGTCGCGGCGCGGTTGGGAGCCCCCCACGTCGTGGCGGTGGCCTCCTGCACGGCTGGGCTCATGCTGGCCGCCCAGGCGCTCTCCCGCCCGGGGACGACCGCGGTGATGCCGAGCTTCACCTTCTCGGCCACGGCCCACGCTGCCCGGTGGGCGGGCACCGTGCCGAGGTTCGCCGAGTGCGATCCCGCCTCCTGCCAGCTCGACGTGGCCGACGCCGCCCGGCGCCTCGAGGGATCGTCCCTCCTCGTCGGCACCCACGTCTTCGGGGCGCCGTGCCGGGTCGAGGCGGTCGAGGAGCTCGGGCGGTCGGCCGGGGTCGGGGTGCTCTTCGACGCCGCCCACGGCTTCGGGGCCGTGCGCCGGGGGCGGCCGCTCGGGACGTTCGGCGACGCCGAGGTGTTCAGCCTGAGCCCCACCAAGCCGATGACCGCCGGGGAGGGAGGGCTGGTGGTGGTGGGCGACGGCGCGCTGGCCGACCGCATCCGCCTCGGCCGCGAGTACGGCAACCCCGGCGACTACGACACCCGCTTCGCCGGGCTCAACGCCCGCATGTCCGAGCTCCACGCCGCGGTGGCCCTCGAGTCCCTGGTCGGGCTCGACGACCACCTCGCCACCCGGCGTGACCTGGCCCGGGGCTACCGGCGGAGCCTGTCGGGCATCCCCGGCGTCACGCCGCAGGCGGTGGACCCCCGGGACGAGCCGACCTACAAGGACTTCACCGTCATCGTGGACGAGGCCGCCTACGGGCTGGACCGCGACGCGGTGGCCGCCGCCCTCGCCGCCGAGGGCGTGGGGACGCGGCCCTACTTCCACCCGCCCGTCCACCGCCAGCGCGCCTACGCCGACCTCCCCCCGCAGCACCTCCCCGTCACCGACAGGGTCAGCCGCCGCGTGGTCAGCCTGCCGTTGTGGCCCGGCATGCCGCCGTCGGCGATCGGCGCCATCGTCGAGGTGCTCGACGGGCTGCGGGCCCGGGCCGGCGACGTGGGACGGGCGGTGTCCGAGTGGGCGGAGGGGGCGTGATGCGGGCGGTCGTCACCGGCGGTGCCGGGTTCATCGGGTCGCACCTGGCCGACGCCCTCCTCGATCGGGGCGACGAGGTGGTCGTGCTGGACGACCTCGCCACCGGGCGGGTCGGGAACGTGCCCGGCGGCGCCGAGCTGGTCGAGGGCGACGTCGCTGACGAGGCGACGGTGGCCACCACCGTGGCCGGCGCCGACGTCGTGTTCCACCAGGCGGCGCTGGGCTCGGTGGCCCGATCGGTGGCGGCGCCGCTCGCCAGCGACGCGGCCAACGTGAGGGGGACGTTGACCGTCCTGCACGCGGCCCACCAGGCCGGCGTCGGGCGAGTGGTGCTCGCCTCGTCGTCGTCCGTGTACGGCGGCGCCACCCTGGTGCCCACCCCCGAGTCGGCCCCCCTGGTTCCCCGCTCCCCCTACGCGGTGACCAAGCTCGCCGGCGAGCACTACGCGCGCGTGTCCTGGGAGCTCCACGGGCTCGAGACCGTCTGCCTCCGCTACTTCAACGTGTTCGGGCCTCGGCAGCGACCCGACAGCCGGTACGCAGCCGTCGTCCCCCTCTTCATCGACGCCCTCCTGGCCGGGCGGCCGGTCCAGGTGCACGGGGACGGCCGGCAGTGCCGCGACTTCACCTTCGTCGCCGACGCCGTGCAGGCCAACCTGGCGGCGGCGGCCGCACCGGCCGACCGCTGCGCCGGTCGGGTGTTCAACGTCGCCCGGGGCGCGCCCTCGACGGTGCTCGACCTGGTCGCCGTGCTCGGCGACCTCCTCGGCGTGGCGGCCACCGCCGACCACGTGGCGCCGCGTGCCGGTGACGTCCGGAGCTCCCACGCCGACATCTCGGCCGCCCGGCGCGACCTCGGCTTCGAGCCGTCGGTCGGCTTCGCCGAGGGGTTGTGCCGCACGCTGGCGTGGTTCCGCGGCCGGTCCCGCGGCCTCGCCGCCGGGGCGACGGCGTGACCGTCGACGTGGTGGGCCCCGCCGACGGTCGTGCCCGGCCCCGGGGCGACGACCGCGAGGAGGGGGCCGCCGACCTGGTCCGCAGGCTGCACGACCGCACGGCCCGGGTGGTCGTCGTCGGCCAGGGCTACGTCGGGTTGCCGGTGTCGATGCGGGCGGTGGAGGTCGGCTTCCCGGTGGTGGGCCTGGAAGCCGCGCCCGAGCGGGCCGCCGCCCTCCGGGACGGCCGCTCCTACGTGGCCGACGTCCCCGACGAGCAGCTGAGGGCCGCCCTGGACGCCGGGTACCGGCCCGTGTCCGATCCCGCCGACGCCGGCCCCTTCGACGTGGCCGTGGTCACCGTGCCGACCCCCCTGCGCGACGGCGCCCCCGACCTGTCCCACGTCGAGGAGGCGGCGGCGTCCCTGGCCCGCCGGCTCCGGGCCGGAGCGCTGGTGGTGCTGGAGTCGACGACCTACCCGGGGACCACCGAGGAGCTCGTCCGGCCCGTGCTGGAGCGGTCCGGCCTGCGGACCGACGAGTTCTTCCTCGGCTACTCGCCCGAGCGGATCGACCCCGGCAACCCGCGGTGGGGGTTCGTCAACACGCCCAAGGTGGTGTCGGGTGTCGACGAGGCGTCGCGGCGTTGCGTCGAGGCCTTCTACGGGGCGCTGGTGGACAAGGTCGTGCCGGTCCGGTCGACTGCGGAGGCGGAGCTCGTCAAGCTGCTGGAGAACACGTTCCGGCACGTCAACATCGCGCTGGTCAACGAGCTGGCCATGTTCGCCGACGCCTTGGGCATCGACGTCTGGTCCGCCATCGACGCCGCCAGCTCCAAGCCGTTCGGGTACATGCGCTTCACGCCCGGCCCCGGGGTGGGCGGCCACTGCCTCCCCATCGACCCCTCGTACCTGTCGTGGCGCGTCAGGCGCCGCCTGGGTCGGACGTTCCGGTTCGTCGAGCTGGCCAACGACGTGAACGAGCACATGCCGGACTACGTGGTGGAGCGGTCGATGGCCTTGCTCAACCGGCACCGCAAGCCCCTGAACGGGAGCCGGGTCCTGGTGCTCGGGCTCAGCTACAAGGCGGCCACCTCCGACTGGCGGGAGTCGCCGTCCATCGCCGTGGTCGAGCGCCTGGTGGCCATGGGTGCCGACGTGCGGGCGTGCGAGCCCTACATCCCCGACGCCGGGGCGAGGGCGCTGCCCGTGCCCGTGGTGAGCTGCTCGCGACGGGAGCTGGCCGCGGCCGACCTCGTCGTCCTCCTCGTCGACCATCCCGACTTCGCCCTCGACGACGTGGCCCGGCACGCCCGCCTGCTGCTCGACACCAAGGGCGTCGTCCGCCCCCGCCCCTTCGCCGGCGAGACCCTCTAGGCCGGCACCGGCGGGATCTCGCCGGGCGTCGCCGCCCGGCCCGCGCCTAGGGACCCGTGCACGGCGCCGGGAGGGGGTGCACGGGCCCGGTGGCGCCGGCCGGGGCGCGGCCGCGCTGGTCCACCGGGGGCTCCCCGCCGTCGCGCCGGCGGCGGTCGAGGGGGAGGGCCAGGAACACCAGCAGCATGGGGAGGACCTGGGTGCGCTGCCGCGTGAGGATGCCGAAGTTGCCGATCGACGAGAAGGCGACGATGAACATCGTCGTGTAGGCGGTGGCGTAGGCCACGTAGGGCACCTGGACGACGAACCGGGGGAGGCGGGCCAGCCGGGGGAGCGAGCCCACCGCGAGGGCCAGTAGCAGGGCGCCCTCGGCCGAGGCGATGAGGGCCTGGGCGCTGTTCGCCTCCCACGGCCACGGCCGGAAGAGGACGGCCAGGGTGGCGTTGGGCAGCTCGACGGGGGACTTGACCCGTGTGGGCTCGAACTCGGAGCCCCCCTGGCCCGACTGCCGGTCCGTGTAGTCGAGCACCGAGGAGACGGTGCCGGCGTTCACCTCGTCGAGGTCGAAGAAGGACGCGGCCTTGGACACCACGCCGAGGCAGGCGGCCAGCACGAGGGCGATGCCCACCACCTTGCCGACGGGCCCGAGCGTCGAGTCCGCCCAGGCGCGGCGACGGAGGAGGTACGCGGCGGCCAGCGCCACCGTGCACAGCACCGCGATGTGGGGCCGGGGGCCGGCCGTGGCCAGCAGGCCCAGGCCCGCCACCGGGTAGCCGAGCGGTCGGTGGCGCAGCACGAGGGCGGCGCCGTAGGAGGCGAGGCCGAGGCCGAGCGAGATCCAGGCCTCCTTCCCGATGCTGGACGGCCAGTAGAGCATCGACGGGAGGAAGAACAGGAGGTAGGCGTAGCGGCGGTGGTCGGCCTCGGGGAAGCCGACGACGATCGCCTTGTAGAAGAGGAAGAGGCCGAGGAAGCTGAGCCACGAGAACACCACGAAGCCCCCGAGGACGGTGGGCTTGGTGACGATGTAGACGAGGCCGGTCACGAGGTTGATGAACGGCGTGCCCGAGAGCTCGGGCACCTCGACCCGGGCCACCTGGGCCCACCGCCCGTCCCAGAAGGCGGCGGCGAGGCGGCGACCGGACTCGTGGTAGGCGGTGGCGTCGGCCCGGTCGTAGAGGCCGTAGGTGAGGGCGTAGCGGGCCACCGCTCCCACCATCTTGGCGACGAGGGCCACCGCCACGAGGCGGACGATCGAGGGATCGTGGCGCAGGCTGCGCCGGAGGACGGGGAGGGTGACGGCGAACAGGACGGGGGCGAGGACCAGGGCCGCCCACGTGTCCCACGACAGGTGCGAGGCGGCCGCGGACATGCCGGCCACGTAGGCGAACGCGGCGACGGTCCACGTGTGGCGGGTCAGCCGCACACCGTCGGGCAGGCGTCGGAGCGCCGCCACCGTCACCGTGCACCGCCGGTGTCGTCGTCGAGGTCGCCCGGGCGCAGGGAGCGCCCTTCGTCACGAACCGTGTCGGTCACGTCCGCACCCGCCCTGGTTCCGCCGTTCGGTCCAGGATATGCACACGGAGAGTGGCTGTCGATCGGGGGGGTCCCGCCACCGAGCGGTAGATGGCCTCGGTTCGCCGCACGGCGTGGTTGAGGTCGAACGCCAGCGCTCGTCGGCGACCGCGCCGGGCCAGCTCCGACCGGCGCCCCTCGTCCCCGAGCACGGCCCGCAGGGCCCTCGCCATGCCGGGGACGTCGCCGGGCTCCACGAGCAGTCCGTCCACCCCGTCGGTGATGACCTCGGGGACGCCCCCCACCCGCGTGGCCACGGCGGCGACCCCCGAGGCCATGGCCTCGAGGAGGGCGATGGGGAGGCCCTCGAACCGGGAGCTGAGCGCGAACACGTCGAAGCCCGGCAGCAGCGGGAACACGTCGTCGCGGCTGCCCGCGAGGTACGTGCGGTCGGCGATGCCCAGGTCCCCCGCCAGGTCTCCCAGGTGGCGCTCGAGGGGCCCGGCGCCGACGAGGACGAGGCTCACGGGAAGGCCCTCGGTGGCCAGGCTGGCCACTGCCCGCATCAGGGTGGCCTGGTCCTTCTTGGCGGTGAGGTTTCCCACGGTGCCCACCACGGGGCCGTCGGTCGGGACGCCCAGCGTCGCCCGGGCCGCCAGCCGGGCGGCGTGGCCCCGCACGACCCGGTGGGGGTCGGTACCGTGCACGACCACCTCGACCGGGACCGCCGAGCGGATCGAGGCCGCCACCCCGTCCGACACGGCGATGGCACGGGAGTTGCGCCGAAAGGTGGCGGCGTTGGCCCACCGGGTGGGGAGCCGGTACCGCTCCCACATGTTGTGCTCGGTGTGGACGAAGGCCGGGCGGGGTCCGGGCAGTGCCAGGCGGGCGTAGGCAGCCGGCAGGGGCATGTGCGTGTGCACGACGTCGATCCGGCGCTGGCGGACCAGGCGTCGCAGCCGTCGCAGCCATGCGACGCTCGAGGCACGGGGGCCGTCCAGCAGGTGGACCGGGGTGCCGAGGGAGCGCAGCTCGTCGACGAAGGCGTCCTTCCACGGCAGCAGGTAGGCCACCTCCAGGTGGACCTGGCGGCGGTCGGCGAGGCGGGCTGCCCCCACGATGAGGCGCTCGGCCCCCCCGCGCCCCAGCCCCTTGGTGAGCACCAGCACCCGTACCGGTCGACCGGGGTTGCGGTCGTCGCCACCCTCCCCGGGGTCGTGGGGACCGGCCGGAGCCGGCGCGGGGACCGCGGCGGGGGCGCCGGGGTCGTCGGCCGAGGCGGCCCCGGGCACGCCCGACGGGCGGGTGGGACCGGCGGGGTGGGCGGGGGCGCCCACGGAGCGGAGGACGGCGGCCCACCGCTCGGCGACCGCCCCGATCTCGAACGACGCCAGGCAGTGGGCCCGTGCCGCCGCGCCCAGCTCGACCCGGCGGTCGAGGGCCCGGGTGAGGGCGTCGGCCAGGCCGGCGACGTCCCCCGGTGGCACCAGCAGGCCGGTCTCGCCGTCGCGGACGACGGTGGGCACGCCGCCGACAGCGGTGGCGACGACGGGCAGCCCGGCCAGCCCGGCCTCGATCAGGGCGCCGGGCATCCCCTCGGTGGCGCTGGCCGACAGCACGACGTCCGATGCCGCCAGCACGCCGGCCGTCCCGGGCACCACGCCGGTGAAGAGCACCCGGTCGCCGAGGGCGCGGGCGCGCCTCTCGAGCGCCGGCCGCTGGGGGCCGTCGCCCACGACGAGGAGCGTGGCCCCCTCGACGCCGGCCACGGCGGCGACGGCGTCGGCCACCCGCTTCTCCGGCGTCAGGGCACCCACCACCGCCACCACCGTGGCCTCGGGGGCCAGCCCCAGGTGGGCCCGGGCGAGGAGGCGGGCGCGGTCGGCCGCCCCTCCCCCCCCGCCGTGCCCCGTCCCCCCGTGCCCCGTCCCCCCTGGTCCCGGAGCCGGGTCCCGGGACGCGGGGACGCCGTTGGGGATCACGTGGAGCCGGGAGAGCGGCACGCCGTAGAGGGCGTGGATGGCGTCGGCCGCCTCCGGCCACAGGGCCGTCACCGCCGCGGTGCGGTGGAGGAGCGCCCGCGTCCGCCCCCGGCGAGCGGCCCCGCCCGCCCAGGCCCGGGGGTCGCCGATGCTGCGGTAGACCACCGGCCGTCGTCGGCCGGCCAAGGCCAGCACGGTGGCCGGGAGGGTCCTCGACCCGTGGGCCACCACGACCGCCGCGCCCCGGGCCCGGTGGCGCAGCGCCCTGAGGGTGGCGGGGGCCAGGGCCCGGCGCCCCAGCACGGGCACGTCGAGGGCCTCGCCGGGCCCGGCCGTCAGGGCGACAACCTCCGAGCGCAGCCCGTGCGCCACCAGGGCCTCGGCCAGGTCGACGGCGAAGGCCTCGGCGCCCCGGCGCTGCGACGAGGTGACGACGTG
>DASUJB010000052.1:0-12324 GCA_036279475.1 Acidimicrobiales bacterium
ACGCCCGCGCCGGGACCGGCGGACGGGGCCCCGTCGACCACCACGTCCACGACGGCGACGGAGCCGGCGACCACCGCGCCCACCACCACCGTCACCGTGGCGCCGGAGCCGACGACCAGCACGACGACGGCCTCGACCACCACGACCGAGGTCCCGCCCCCCGCCCAAGTGCCACCCCCCGAGCCCGGCGTCGCCGGATCTCCGGCCCGGAGATCGCCCTCCACGCGTAACGCCAGGGCACTCCCACGCGATCTCTCCGTTGCAATCCACTCCGACGGCGCTGGGGGGAGCATGTGGGGCGGGCCGCCACCGGCGGAACGGCCCGCCCCACCAGGCGGCGCACGGCACGGGACGGCGGGAACCGGGGTCGGCGGGCGACCCCGGTTCCACGGCCGCCCGCCCGGATCGGATCGGTCGGACCCCCCCTATGGTGGGTCGATGGTCGCCCCCCAGCTCAGTCGCCCGATCAAGCGCCTCCTGTCGGAGCTGAAGGACGACGGCATCGTCATCGACGCCCACGACGAGATCCTGGGGTTGCTCCTCCCCGAGCTGGAGTACGCCCGCCACCCCCAGCGCTTCGAGCGCCGCACCCCCCTCTACGGAGCGATGGTCGTCCCGCACGACCGCGCCCTCGTCGAGGCCGGTGAGCTGGTCGACCTGGTCCCCGTCGAGGACATGCCGCTCGACGTCGCCCGCCGGTTCGCCGACGGCCGGTCCGTCTTCCTCGCCGTGGGGGCCGACGGCACCCGCATGCTCGGCTGCTTCCGCCGCAGCATGCAGTACGAGGCCGACCTGGTCGAGGTCCAGTCCGACACGGGGGCGCTCATCGTGCAGCGTACCCCCGTGCTGGGCGTGACGCGGCTGTTCACCGCGGCGGAGACCATCGAGTGGTCGGGCGGGGGGTGGACCCGTCGCCCCACCGCCCGCACCCAGCAGGCACGGCTGGCACCGCTGCTGCCCGACATCGCCTCGCCGGTGCTCGGCGGCCTGCTCGAGCTGGCGGTCCACTGGCTCAGCCCCGGCCGGGTCGGCGCCATCCTCGTCGTCCCCGTGACCCGCGACGCCACCGGCCTCGACCTCGAGCACGCCGTCGCCACCCCCGACCTGTCGGTGACCGCCCGGCACCACTACCCCGCCCTACTGGCGGCGCTGGTCCAGACCGACCTGGCCACCGTGGTCGACGCCGCGGGCCATCCCCACCACATGGGCGTGGGCCTCCACTGGTCCGCCGAGGCCGAGCAGGCGGTCGACGTGGACGGGGGCATGCGCCACCGGTCGGCCGCCCGTTACACCTACGACAACCCCGACGCGGTCGCGGTCGTGGTGAGCGAGGACGGCCCGGTGACGGTCTTCCGGCACGGCACGCCCCTCTCCACCTGCGCGGCCAGCCGCGTCGACGCCACCGTGGCCGAGACGGTCTGACCCCCCACCGCCGAGGCGGTCCGGCCCCGGTGGTCAGCCGCCGTCGCGCTGGCGCCGGAACCAGGTCGTCCAGACGGCGCGGTAGGCGGCGTCGTAGCGGTCGTAGTCCCGGCGGAGGGCGTCGCCCGGCCACCGGTCGGGACGCAGCTCCGAGGGCAGCAGCGGGTCGTGCTGGAGCAACCGCAGCGCCGCCGCCGAGGTGACGAACCCGACGCCGAGCGCCCCGGTGTCCCCCGCCGTGAGCCGGGGCAGCAGCCCGGACAGCTCCTCGCGCATGCTGCGGGCCTCGGCCGCCCACCCCGCCAGGTCCCACAGCTCGGCGGGGTCGGGGGCGGGGTCCAACCCGGCGTGGGCCACCCACAGGCACTGGCCGGCGGCCACGGCCCGCGCCGCCGGCGCCCGGCCGGCGGGCAGGTTGGCGGGACGCAGCCACACGCCCTCCCGCAGCTCGGACAGGCGCAGCGAGCTCAGCGCCTGGCGCAGCGCCGCCCGGTCGGCCGGCCGGCGCGCGCGCCCGCTGCGCACCAGGGCCAGCTCCCACGTCCCGTCCCACCCCTCGGTCTCCGCCCGGCGGCTGGCCGACTGGCGGGCCTGGCGGTCGAGGAGCCGCCCGGCGAGCCGGTAGCCGTCACCGTCGGGCCGGAGCTCGCCCTGGGCGACCATACGGGACAACGCCACCCGGGTCGTGCCCTCGGCGATGCCGAACAGCTCTCCCGACTGCACCAGGATCCGCGTCGGCAGGCGCGGGGGCTGGACGCCCAGGAGGGTGGAGGCGACGACCGAGCGGGCGGTCAGGGGGCGGCGATCGGCAGGCATCGGGATTACGTTCTAGCGACACCTGTCGACTTCATGTAAGAGCACCGCTACCATCGAGGCCCATGACGGCCATGCTGGCCTCGACGCCCACGATGGTGCCCGGTCCCGAGCTGCTGCCCGACGTGCTGCCCACCGACCGCCTCCTGGCCGGGGGCAAGCCGGTCCCCCGCCTCCGGGCCGAGCTGCGCCGCATCGACGACCGGCGCAACGTCGGCAGCGTGCTGGCCACCCTGGCCCAGCCGGTGCTCACCATCGGTGCGGCGGTGGTGCTCGACCATCCCCTGGCCTGGGCAGTCGCCTTCCTCCTCATGGGCCCGGTCCACGCCCGCTTCGCCATCCTCGCCCACGAGGCCGCCCACCGGCTCCTCTTCAGCCACCGCCGGGCCAACGACCTCGTGGGCCGGTGGCTCCTGGCCTACCCCGCCCTGGTGCCCTTCGACGCCTACCGCCGGTCCCACCTCACCCACCACCGCCAGGAGCTGGGGCCCGACGAGCCCGACCTGAACCTGTACGCCGGCTACCCGATCACCCGCGCCTCGTTCCGCCGCAAGATGCGGCGCGACGCCCTGGGACGGAGCGGATGGAAGAACCTGAGGGGCCTGCTCTCCGCCCTGCGCAGCCCCCGCGCCCGGCCGGTCGCGCTGCGCATCCTGGCGGCCCAGCTCCTGGTGCTCGGGCCCCTGGCCCTGGTGGGCCGCCCGGAGCTGTACCCGCTGCTGTGGCTGGCGCCCTGGCTCACCGTGTGGCGGGTCCTCAACCGGCTGCGGGCCATCGCCGAGCACGGCGGCATGACGGCGTCGGGGGACCGGCGCCTGACCACCCACCACGTCCGCCAGAGCTGGCCGGCGCGGTTCGTGCTGGTGCCCTTCAACACCGGCTGGCACCTGGCCCACCACGTGGACATGGGCGTCCCGTGGCGCAACCTGCCGGCTCTGCACCGCGAGCTGGTCGCCGCCGGCTGGGTGACGCCCGGGCTCGAGCACCCCAGCTACCGGGCCCTGTGGCGGGACCTCCGGTCCCGGCCCGCGGTCCCGGGCGCCCGCTGAGGCGCCGCTGCCGGCGCTCGGTCGGGCGGGCGCGCCCCGGGGCGCGCCGAGGGTCGGCAGCGGCACGACCGTCCCGCCGGCCCCGACGGGCGGCCACCGTGTGACGGCCGCGGGGGTGGGTAGACGAACTGCGAGCGGGGCACTCCCCCAGCCCCGGAGAGGAGACGACACCATGGCAGACCTTCAGGGACGCGAGATCGCCTTCCTGGTCGCCAACGAGGGCGCCGAGCAGGTCGAGCTCACCGAGCCGTGGAAGGCCGTGGCCGACGCGGGCGGGCGACCCGTGCTGGTGGCCCCGAAGGGCGACGACGTCCAGGCGTTCAACCACCTCGACAAGGGCGACACCTTCCACCCCGACACCACCGTGGCCGAGGCCGACGCCTCCCGCTTCGCGGGTCTCGTGCTGCCGGGCGGGGTCGCCAACCCCGACCAGCTCCGCACCGATCCCGCCGCCGTCGACCTCGTGCGCAGCTTCTTCGAGGCCGGCACGCCGGTGGCGGCCATCTGCCACGCCCCCTGGACCCTCGTCGAGGCGGACGTGGTGCGCGGCCGCCGTCTGACGAGCTGGCCGAGCCTGCGCACCGACATCCGCAACGCCGGCGGCGACTGGGTCGACGAGGAGCTGGTCGAGGACCGCAACGGCCCCAACCTGCTCGTCACCAGCCGCAAGCCCGGTGACCTCCCGGCGTTCTGCAAGGCGGCGGTGGCTGCCTTCGCCGGGTGAGCGGACCCCGCTGACCCGCGGGGTGGTGCGGGCCGAGCCGGGCAGGCGGGTGCCCGCCGGCTGCTGCCGGGCACCACCTAGCGGTGGGGCGGCAGGTGCCCGAACCGGTGCAGGGTGCGGGAGATCGCCTGCTCCCGCAGCACGGTCAGCAGCTCCCGGCGGCCGGCGGCCAGCACGGGGCCTGCGAGCACGGTCGCCCCGCCGTCGGCGAGCGCCCCGGGCAGGCTGGCACGGTCCCTGCGCAGGACCCGCACCCGGCCGGTCACCTCGCCGGCGTGCACCCGGCGGGCGAAGGACCCGGTCGCCTCCGTGACCTCGGTGACGGCCGCGAGCCGGCGCCGGGCCCGGGTGGCCGCCGCGGACCGCGGCCCCGGCAGGCCCGGACCGGTCACGGCGCGACCGCGTGCATCCGGCCCGGGTGCTGCCGGCTCGGGCCCGACGGAACCGGGTGCCGGCTCGGGCCCGGCGAGACCGGGTGCCGGCCCGGGCCCGGCGGAACCGGGTGCCGGCCCGGGCCCGGCGGGATCGAGGTCGGCCGGCTCGGCGGCCAGCGCCGCCGCCACCGCCGGGTCGAGGCTCAGCCGCACGGGGGCCCCGACGGCCAGGGCCGCCAGCATCACCCGGCTCAGCTCCACCAGGCGGGTGCCGGCCCCGGCCCGCACGGTGAGCAGCGGCACGGGCCGGTACCGGAGCACGTCCTGCTCGACCGAGAGCCCGGACGCGTCGTCCTCGCGGCCCAGCTCGTCGGCGAGGGCGGCGGCGTCCGAGCCGGCCGCGGCCCACAGCCACGCCCGCTCGCCCGAAGAGGTGACCAGCCCGAACAGGTCGTCGAGGGCGGCGCGGACCGGTCCGGCCAGGGGAGCGATGCGCGTCGGGAGGCCCGCCTCCGACCAGGTGCCGAGCTGGGCGACGTAGTTCGGTCCGCCGGCCTTGGGGCCCGGTCCCACCACCGAGTCCTTCCAGCCCCCGAAGGGCTGGCGCCGTACGATCGCCCCGGTGGTGTGGCGGTTGACGTAGGCGTTGCCCACCTCGACGGTGTCGAGCCAGCGGGCGATCTCGCCCTCGTCGAGGGCGTGGAGGCCCCCGGTCAGGCCGAAGGGCGTCCCGTTCTGCTGCTCGACCGCCTCGTCCAGGGTCGCGGCCCGCATGATCCCCAGGACCGGCCCGAAGCACTCGGTGCGGTGGAAGTAGGAGCCGGGGGCGACGCCGTCCTTGAGGCCCGGCGACCACAGTCGCCCCGTGTCGTCGAGGGGACGGGGCTCGACCAGCCACGTCTCGCCGGGGTCGAGCCGGGTGAGGGCCCGCGCCAGCTTGCCCTGCGGGGGCTCGATGAGCGGACCCATGGTGGCGCCGAGGTCGGCGGGCCAGCCGACGCGCAGCGACCGCACGGCGTCGACGAGCTGGCGCCGCAGGCGCTCGGACGTGGCCGCCGAGCCGACGAGGATCACCAGCGACGCCGCCGAGCACTTCTGGCCGGCGTGGCCGAAGGCGCTGCGGACGACGTCGGCCACGGCCAGGTCGACGTCGGCCGAGGGCGTCACGACGACGGCGTTCTTCCCCGAGGTCTCCGCCAGCAGGCCCGGTCCCCCCTCCCGCCCCGCCCGCCACGACGAGAACAGCCGCGCCGTCTCGATCGACCCGGTGAGCACCACGACGTCGACGCCGGGGTGGGCGACCAGCGCCCGACCCCGCTCGCCCTCGTCGGTGCGGACCACCTGCACGACGTCGGGGGCGACGCCCACCGTCGCCAGCGCGGCGTGGAGGGCCTCCACCACCACCTCGGTGCAGCGGGGCACGGCCCCCGCCGGCTTGACGACCACGGCGGAGCCGGCAGCCAGCGCCGCCACCACGCCGCTCGTCGGGATGGCCACCGGGAAGTTCCACGGCGGCGCGACCAGCGTCAGGACCGGGGGGTGGAAGCGGGCGCCGTCGGTGGCGAGGTGCCCGGCCGCGGGGTCGAGCTCGAGAGCCCTGTCGGCGTCGTAGCGGGCGTGGTCGACGGCCTCTGACACCTCGGGGTCCGCCTCGGCCACCGACTTGCCGCCCTCGGCGGCCATGGCGGTGACCAGGTCGCCCCGCCGGGCCTCGATCTCGTCGGCGGCCCGGCGCAGCACCGCGGCCCGGGCGGCGGCGGGCAGCGCCGCCCACCCCGGTTGGGCGTCCCGGCCCCTGGCCACCACGGCGTCGACCTGGCCGGTGGTGGCCAGCACCGGGGAGTTCGCCGGGGCCGGCCGGGCCGCCACGCGGGTCGCCGCCCACGCCCGCACCTCGGGCAGCGCCGGGTCGGAGTCCGTCGTGTTGGCGAAGGTCGGTGGGGCCGGTGGCCGGGCCGCGGACCGGCGCCGGGCGACCGGCGTGGACGCCAGCGCCGCCGCCGCGGCGCGGAAGCGCTCCTCCTGGTCGCGCCGCGCCTCGTCGCTCCCGATGGACAGCGCGTGGAGGAAGTTCTGGGGCTGGGCGTTCTCCTCGAGCCGGCGCACCAGGTACGACACCGCGACCTCGAGGTCGGCCGGGGCCACCACCGGGGTGTAGAGCACCACGGTGCCCACCTCGTCGCGCACCGCCCGGGCCTGGGCCGGCGCCATGCCCTGCAGCATCTCGACGTCGAGCATCGCCGCCAGCCCGCGCCGCCGGGCCAGGAGGTGGGCGAGGGCGACGTCGTAGAGGTTGTGCGAGGCCACGCCCAGCCGCAGCGACCCGGCGCGCTCCGGTCGCAGCGCCATCTCCACCAGCCGGAGGTAGTTGGCGTCGACCTCGGCCTTGGTGCCGTAGGGCGCCGGGGCCCACCCGTGCAGCTCGGCCTCGACGTGCTCCATCGAGAGGTTGGCACCCTTGACCACGCGCACCTTGATGCCCGCTCCGCCCCCGGCGACCCGCTCGGCCGCGAAGGCTGCCACGTGCTCGAGGGCGCCCACCGAGTCGGGCAGGTAGGCCTGCAGCACGATGCCGGCCTCGAGCCCGCGGAGCTCGGGCTCGGCGAGCAGCGAGGTGAACGCCGCGATCGTGAGGTCGAGGTCGCGGTACTCCTCCATGTCGAGGTTCACGAAGGCGGGGGGCGACGACGACACCGCCGCCCGGTAGAGGGGCCGCAGCCGCTCGGCCACGCGGCGCACCGTGCCGTCGGTGTCCCAGGTGGAGATCTGCGACACCAACGACGACACCTTGACCGACACGTAGTCGACGTCGGCCCGCTCGAGCAGCTCGAGCGTGCGCCGCGCCCGGCGGGCGGCCTCGTCCTCGCCCAGCACCGCCTCACCCAGGAGGTTGACGTTGAGGCGCAAGCCCTCGGACCGGGCACGGGCCAGGTGGGCGGCGAGGGCGGGGTCGCGGGCGTCGACCACCAGGTGCCCCACCATCTGGCGCAGCCGGCGGCGGGCCAGGGGGACCACGACGTGGGGCACCAGCCGGGCCAGGCGGGCACCCACGCCGAGCAGCAGGCGGTCGGCCGGCCGCAGGAACCCGGCCGCGGCCCGGGACCGCACGGTCGACAGCTCGCGGGCGGCCACCCGCACGTCCTCGGGCCGGGCCACGCGGTCGACGAAGCGGACGGCCAGGTCGAGGCCCTCGGGGTCGCGGACCAGGGCGGCCAGCTGGCGACCGGCGGCCAGCTCCCGGCGAGGCCCGCGGCGCCCGGTGGCCTCGATCCACCGGCGGGCGAGGGACACCGCCTCGTCGACCACAGCGGCGACGTCCGCCGGGACCGCGGCGGGTGCGGGGTGCGCAGGTTGGGCGACCACTCGACCTCCTGGTGCCGTCCGAGTCGTCCCTGCAGTGTGTCGGGCCGCGGGGCCACCCCGGCGGCCCCGGGCAGGGAGCGGCGGTGGGACCGGACGGCGGGCGACCGCGCTCAGCGAGGCGGCTGCCGGCGGGTGGTCACGGGAGGGCGTCGAGGAAGCCGAGGGCGGCGTCGATGAACCGCAGGTCCTTGGGCGTGGCGAAGTGGTCGACGCCGCGCAGCGGCTGGAAGCGGGCGTCGGGCAACGCCTCGACCAGGGGATCGGCCGGTCCGGCGAAGTCACGGTCTCCCAGCACCACCAGGACGGGGGAGCTGACCCGAGCCAGCACGGCGGCGTCGAGGGGCGGGCGGGGGCTGCGGATGCAGGCGGCCAGCGCCTGCGGATCGGTCCCGGGTTGGCGGGCAAGGCCGGCGAAGTACTGCACGACCGGGTCGTCGGACGGAGCGGTGCCCTCGACGGCGGCGGCCACCAGGGACGACTCGTCGTCGGTGCGGAACAGGTTGGCGCCCACGCCCGCCACCACGACGCGCCCGAAGCGCTCGGGCGCCCGGGCGGCCAGCGTGAGCAGCACGCGGGCCCCCAGCGAGAAGCCGACGGCGTCCACGGGCCGGTCCGGGAGGTGGGCGGCGACGTCGTCCTCGAGGGCGGCGTAGGCGGCGGGCTCGTGGGGCTTGGGGGCGTCGCCGTGGCCCAGGAGGTCCGGGGCGATCACCTCCCGACCGGCGTCGTGGAGCAGGTCGACCCACCCGTTGTCGCCCCAGGTGCGCCCGGCGGAGGTGGCGAACCCGTGGACCAGCAGGACCGGCTCGTCGCGCATGGGTCGTGGTTCTACAGGATGGGCGGGCCCGGCGCCCGCCGTGGCGACCGCGGCCCCCTCCCGGGGGGCGGGCCGGCCCTCACGGCGCCGGCCGGAGCACGTCCTGGGCTGCACCTCGGCGAGGAGTGACCTTCGACCCTGGTCCCGGGCGGCCCTCCGGGTGACCCTGATGGACGATCGTGACCCCGGCGGGCATGGGCGCTCGCCACCCCACCCCGACCGGCAGCCCGGAGGCACGTATGAAGATCGAGCGGATGGTCGTCGGCGTCGACGGCTCCCCCAACAGCCTCACCGCCCTCGAGTGGGCCGTCGACTTCGCCGAGGCGGTGGGGGCCGAGGTCGTCGCCGTGCACGCCCTCGGGCTGCTGGAGCACCTCGACGAGGGGATGCCCGTCCCCACCCAGGGCCACCGGGACGAGGCGGTGGAGCGGTTCGAGCACACCTGGTGCGCGCCGCTCGACCGCTCGACCGTCCCCTCCCGGCGCGTCACCCGGGACGGGAACGCCGTCGCCGTGCTGCTGGCCGTGGCCGAGGAGGTGGGTGCCGACCTCGCCGTCGTGGGCCGCCGCGGCATCGGCGACCACCCCGACCTGCTCCTCGGCAGCACCAGCACCCAGGTGGCCCAGCGCGCCCACCAACCCGTCGTCGTCGTCCCCACCGAGGCCAGCACCTGACCCGGCCCGACCGGCCCCCGGTGAGGCGCCGCACGGTGACACCGCCGCCCCCCGGGACCGCGGGCCCTCACCGCTGGCCGAAGGCGGCGCGCAGGCGGGGCACCCGCCGGACGACCCACCGGTCGAGGGCCAGCACGGCCAGCGCGCTGACGCCCCACTGCGGGAAGGCGACGCCGGCGGCCAGGCCCACCGCAGCCAGCCGGCGGGGCAGGGTCACGTCGGCCGGCCGGCGGGGGAGGCCGAGGGAGCCGGGGCGGCGGCGGCGAAGGAACATGGCGAGGGCGCTGGCCACCGAGGCCAGCGCCAGCACGCACAGGCCCGTCATCAGCGACCGGCTCAGCAGCCCCATCTGGGTGCCCATGTGAGTGCTGACCAGCACGTCCATCCCGTAGCTCACCGCCCCGAGGGCATGGGCGTCCTGCTCGTCGAGCGTCTCGCCGGTGAACTGGTCGAGGTAGAGGTCGCGGGCCTCGCCCGTCTTGCGGGGCCACGAGTTCGACACCGTGAAGGCCCCGTAGGTGGTCCTTCCGCGCTCCTCGGTGACGTTGGCGGGGAGGTGGACGGTGAAGCCGGGATCCATGCCCTCGTCCACGGCGATGGCCACCACGTCGTCGAGCCGCAGGGGTGCGGGGGCGGAGCCGTCCCCCCGGGCGCGTACGAGGCGGGGACGGGGAAGTCGCCGCTGTTCCACGTGATCCGGTTGCCCAGCCGGTCGAGGTCGCCGCGGGTGCCCAGCGAGCTGGGCGGCGCCTCGACGGGGTCGCCGGGGGTGAGGGTGTCGGCCAGCGACCCGAAGTTCGCGCCCCAGTAGGTGCTCCATCCCAGCCCGGAGACGATGGTGACCACCATGGCACCGACGAGGAGCACGCCGGAGAGCCCGTGGAGGTCGCGGAGCCGGGCCCGGCCGGTCACGCCTCGCCGCCTGCCGAGGATGGTGCCCGAGCCCCGGGAGCTGCCCCGGGCCCGGCGGCGCGAGCGGCGGGGCCACCACAGGAACAGGCCCGAGCACACCAGCACCAGCGTCCACACCCCGAGGAGCTCGAGCACGAGGTCGAACAGCACGTAGGGACGCATGACGGGGCCGCCGTCCCACAGGGCGGAGGCGGTGGGCAGGTCGACGGTGACCGACTCGACGTCGAGCGACCCGTGCAGCCGGTTGGCCAGCCCCACGATGCCCCCGCCCGAGTCGCTCGTGCCCAGCACGTCGCCCGTGTAGGGATCGACGAAGGCCTGGTCGCCGCCGCCGTGGCCGCCCTCGAAGCCGACGACGGTGGCGCGGTCGGGGGCGGCGGGGGGCGTCAGCGAGACGGCCGTGGCGTGGGGGTGGGCCCGCTCGACCGCCGCCACCTGCTCGTCGTAGGGGACGGTGGCGGAGCCGACGTCCACCTTGCGCAGCTCGCCCTCGGTGAGGTCCTGGATCGGCTGCGTGTACAGGATGACCAGCCCCGTCACCGCCATCAGGGCGATGAACGGCAGGGCGAACATCCCCGAGTAGAAGTGGATGCGCCACACGGACCTCCAGCGCCGGCTGGCAGCCGCTCCCCCGTCACCGGGCCCGTCGTGGGTGGGCCCGTCCCCCGCTGCGGGCGGCCGGCCGTCGATGGTGGTCACGTGTGCCCCTCCCGTGCCGAGGTCCCCGGCGTCGTGGACGGGGTCGCCCGGGGGGCGACCCTGGTTCCCCGACCGTCCTCCGGCCCGTGGGCGCCAGCCCACCGAGCGGGGTGGCTCGGCGGCACGTACAGTTCCGGGGGACGTCGTCGGCACGGGGGGTACCGAGATGGCCGAGGCGATGCCCATCATCGACACGGACAGCCACGTCACCGAGCCCCGGGACACCTGGAGCGCCCGGATGTCGACGAGGAGGTGGGGCGAGATGGTGCCCCACGTCGTGTGGGACCCCGAGGCGGGCGAGGAGTTCTGGCACGTCGGGGACCAGCGGCTGGCACCGGTCGCCCTGTTCACCCAGGCGGGGTGGCCCGAGAGGTTCCCGTCGCACCCTCGGACCTTCGCCGAGGCCAACCCGGCGTCGTGGGACCCCAAGGCCCGGGTGCGGGCCCTGGACGACCTGGGCATCTGGGCGCAGGCGATGTACCCGAACGTGGGCGGCTTCGGGTCGCAGGTGTGGCGCGACCTCGACCCCCCCGAGCTCGGCTACGAGTGCGTGCGGGCCTACAACGACATGCTCCTCGACTGGGCCGACGAGTTCCCGGGCCGGTTCATCGTCATCGCCGCCACCCCGTACTGGGACGTGCCGGCGGCGGTGGCCGAGGTCGAGCGGGTGGCGGAGCGGGGGGCCCACGGCGTCCTGTTCACCGGCGCCCCCCAGGCCCACGGCCAGCCCTACCTCGGCGACCATCGCTGGGATCCCCTGTGGGCCACCTGCCGGGATGCCGGCCTGCCGGTGAGCTTCCACCTGGGGTCGGGCAGCCTGGGCGGCAGCATCACCGCCGACCGCCTGGCGGTCGACGGCATCAACGTCACCTACGCGCGGCAGAGCACCGAGCTGTTCCTCGACAACGCCACCCAGCTCTGCGACCTGCTGTTCTCGGGGGTGCTCGCCCGCTTCCCCGGACTGCAGTTCGTGTCGGTCGAGAGCGGCGTCGGGTGGGTTCCGTTCCTGCTCGAGGCGGTCGACTACCACTTCGTCGAGGGCGACGTGGCCAAGGCCAGGGCCGAGTTCGAGGAGCTGCCCAGCTTCTACTACCGGCGCCAAGTGCACGCCTGCTACTGGTTCGAGAAGATCGCGCCCCGCAAGCTGCTCGAGGACGTGGGCACGGACAGGATCCTGTTCGAGACCGACTTCCCCCACCCCACCTGCCTCGAGGGCACCAAGGTCGCCGACGCCGTCGCCAACCTCGACGGGGTGGGGGAGGACGCCCGCCGGCGCATCCTGTGGGAGAACGCGGTGGAGCTGTACGGGCTCGACCTGGACGCCATCGAGTCGGTGCTCCCGGCCACCCTCCGCCGGTAGGGCGCCACCGCCCTCCGGCCGGCACCGGCACCGCCGGGCGTCAGCGGCCGCGGGCCGGGCGTGGGGGCATCGTCGGCCCCACGGGGGCGGCGCCGGGGCCGCGCCGCCTGATGTCAT
>DASUJB010000053.1:0-13450 GCA_036279475.1 Acidimicrobiales bacterium
GCGCGGCCTGCTGGGCTGACGCTGACATCATCTGTCCCGTGCACCGGGGACGGCCCCTGCCGTGCACCGGCGGCGACGAGGAGGCGGCATGGCAGCGACCGACCCGGGACCGGCGGGGTGCGCACCGGGCACGGGCACGCCGGCGGCATCGGCGCCGGCGGCATCGGCGCCGCCGGCCCCTCGGCGGCTTCCCGGCGCGGCCCAGGGCCCGCCACGCCGCCCCCGCGACGTCACCCCCGGGGAGCTGCGGTTCACCCCCCAGCCCGCCACCCGGTGGTTCAGCCCCGGCGTGCTCACGCAGTCGGCGCTCAAGGTCGCCGTCACGTCGGTGTTCGGGTCCTTCCTCGACAAGCGGGAGCTGCAGTCCACCCGACCGGCCGTCGTCGACGTGGAGCTGGCGGGCGAGCCCGACCTGTGGTTCGACTACGTGGCCGACACCGGCGACGGGTTCGAGGCCACGGCCACGGTGGCCCACCAGGTGGCCCGGCCCGAGCTGGTGGTGGACGTCGACGGCCGGCCCACCACCCTGCCGCGGGGGCGGCTGCTGGTCATGGGGGGCGACGAGGTCTACCCGACGGCCAGCACCGAGGGCTACGAGCAGCGCCTGGAGGGACCGTGGCGGGCGGCGCTCCCGTGGACGCCACCACCGGATCCCGACTCCCCGGCGCACCCCCGGTTGTACGCCGTGCCTGGCAACCACGACTGGGACGACGGCCTCACCGGCTTCCTCCGCATGTTCGCCCAGGGGCGCTGGATCGGCGGCTGGCGCACCCGCCAGGCCCGTAGCTACTTCGCCGTCCAGCTCCCGCATCGCTGGTGGCTGTGGGGGGTGGACATCCAGGCCGACGCCCTCGTCGACGATCCCCAGCTCTCCTACTTCGACTGGGTGGCCGGCGAGCACGCCCGCCCCGGGGACCGGGTGGTGCTGGCCGCCCCCGTCCCCACGTGGACCCACGTGGGGCAGCGGCCCCAGGCCCACCGGAACCTCGCCTACCTCGAGCGCACGGTCCTCGCCCCCCACGGGCTCGACCTGCGCCTCACCCTGGCCGGGGACGACCACCACTACGCCCGCTACGAGGAGAGGCTCGCCCCCGGCGCCACCGGCCCGGCCCACAAGGTCACGGCCGGCGGGGGCGGTGCCTTCCTCCACCCCACCCATGCCCTGCCGGACCGGGCCGAGCTGGCGGTCGACCGCGACGACCCGGCTCGGCCGGCGACGTACGACCTGCGCCGGCGCTACCCCGACCCCCGCACCTCCCGCCGCCTCTCCCTGGGGGCGGTCCTGCTGCCCGTGCGGAACCCCAGCTTCCTGGTCGTCCCCGGGTTGGCGTCGCTGACGTTGCTGTGGACGGTCCAGTTCGGCCTGCGCAGCATCGGGACACCCGGCGGCGGCTTCGCCGACGCGGCCGCCTCCTGGGGGTGGCTGGACGTCTTCGGGGGCGTGTTCCGCACGTCGCTGTCCCTCCTCATGGTCCTGCTCCTCTGGCTCGGCCTCTTCGCCTTCGCCCGGACGCCACCCTGGGTCCACGGTCCCGTCGGCCGGTCCCTGGCCAAGGGCGTGCTGTCCCTGGCGCACGTGCTGGCCCACCTGGCCGCCATGACCGCGGTTGGCATGGCCGCGGTGCGGGTGGCCCGGCTCGCCCCCGGCGGGGGCTGTGGGTTCGCGCTCACGGCCGGGGTGGTGAGCCTGGTGCTGGGGGCGGTGGCCGGCTCCCTCGTCGTCGGGGTGTACCTGGCAGCCTGCATCGGCCTACCGCTGCACGCCCACGCCAACGAGGCGTTCGCCGCCGCCCGGATCACCGGTTGGAAGAGCTTCCTGCGGGTCCACGTCGAGCGGGACCGGCTGACGGTGTACGCCCTCGGCATCGACCGGGCGGTGAGGCGCCGGGCCTGGCGTGTGGCGGCCGACGCCGAGGACCCGTCGGCGCCGTGGATCGAGCCGGCCCGGGGCGCCATCCGGACCCACCTCGTCGAGAGGGTCGTCGTGGAGGCGGCGAGGACTGCCCCCACCCGCCCGGGGAGGCCAGGGGCGCCGCCGCCGGCCTGAGCCCCGCCTCGACGACCGGTGCCGGCGGGAACGGGGCGACCGGTCAGGTCACGAGGCCCTCGCGCCATGCCACGGCCACCGCCGCTGCCCGGTCGCCCACGCCCAGCTTGCGGTAGATGTTGCGGGTGTGGGTGCGGACCGTCTCCAGGGAGAGCCCGAGGTCGAGGGCGACCTGGCCCGGAGCCCGGCCCTGGCCGAGGAGCGCCAGGAGCTCGGCCTCCCGCCGGGTGAGGCCCAGGTGGGCTCCCGGCCAGTCGCCCAGGTCGACGGTCCGGGCCGCCAGGATGGCGGCCTCCGTCGCCAGGCGGGGATCGATCACGGTCTCGCCGGCGCCGAGCCGTACCACCATGTCGACGAGGTCGGCCGGGGTGGCCGACTTCAACACGTAGCCCTGCACGCCCAGCCGCAGGGCCTGCAGCATCAGCCGCGTGTCGCGGGCGTCGGTGAACACCGCCACCGCGAAGGGTGGGTGCCGGGCCAGCACCTTGGCGGCGGCGTCGATGCCGCCGGCGGTGCGGGAGAAGGCGTCGATCAACAGCACGTCGGCGTCCGCTTCCGTGTCGGCCGGGAGGTCGATCTCGGGATCTCCGACCGCGGTGCCGATGATCTGCACCTGGTCGGCGAAGGGCGCCAGCATCGCCTTGAGGCCCTCCACGACGATGTAGTCGTCGTTGGCGAGCACGAGCTGCACGGGCCGGTCCGGCATGTTGACCTCCGTCGGGGTGGTGGGAGCCTTGGGAGCCATCGACCGCACCGGGCGTACCCCGGCGCACCGGTCCGGACACCAGGTGGTGAGCGGCACCTCACCGCTACGTGGTATTCGCATCTGACCGACCTCGTGCCAAGATGGCCTGCGCCCACACCCCCGAGTCCAGGAGGCTGGACCCTGCGCCTCGCCCTCGCGAGCTGGACCGCCGGGGCGGAGACCCTGATCCGCCTCACCGTCCAGCCCTCCCGCCGACCGGTCCTCCCCACCGGTGCCGCGTCCGGGGCTCGTCCCGTCCCGGCCGGGGGGTGCCAGCGGTGAGTGGCGGGGTGCCGTCGGGCGCCGCCGTCGACCACCTGGTGTCCGAGCTCGACCCGGCTACGGAGTGGACGGTCCTGCTGGTCGAGGACGACGACGGCGACGCGCTGATCGTCCGGGAGCTCCTCGCCGACGGGCTGCCCGGCGCCCGCATCGAGCGGGTCTCGACGCTCACCGACGCCCGCCGAGCGGTCCGCCGGGCCGACTGCGTGCTGCTGGACATGGGCTTGCCCGACGCCGAGGGCATCGCCGGGGTCGAGGCCCTCGTGAAGGAGGCGCCCGACACGGCCGTGGTCGTGCTCACCGGGGCGACGAGCGAGCGCCTCGGCGTCCGGGCCGTGGCGGCCGGCGCCCAGGACTACCTGGTGAAGGGTCGGGTCGACGACCAGCTCCTGGCACGCTCCCTGCGCTACGCCATCGAGCGGCAGCGGGCGGCCCGCCTGGCCCGTGACCTGTTCGCCGCCGAGGCGCGCCGGGCCGACAACACCCGCATGGAGCGAGCCCTCCTCCCGTCCCCGGCGCTCCGCTCGACCGACCTCACGGTCACCGTCCGCTACCGCGCCGGGCGGGAGGGGGCCGAGCTGGGCGGGGACTTCTACGACACGGTGGAGTCCGACAGCGGCACCGTCACCGTCCTCATCGGCGACGTCGCCGGGCACGGGCCCGATGCCGCTGCCCTCGGCGCCCGCCTCCGCAGCGCCTGGCGGGCGCTCACGCTGGCCGGGCTGCCCCAGACCCGTGTGCTCACCCACCTCGACCAGTTCCTGCGCACCGAGGTCGAGAGCCTGACCTTCGCCACCGTCGCCGTCCTCGAGGTGGCCCCCGACCGCAGCACCGCCCGGCTGTACCTGGCGGGTCACCCGCCGCCCGTCGTGCCCGGCCCGCCCGCGAGGGTGGCGGGAGACGGCACCTACGGCCACCTGCTCGGCGTGATGGACAGACCGACATGGACGCCGACGCTGGTGACGCTGAAGCCGGGTGACGACGTCCTGCTGTACACGGACGGGCTGATCGAGGGGTGGGCGTCCCCGGGCAGCACCGAGCGCTACGGCATCGACCGGCTCACCCGGGTGGCGGGCGAGCTGCGAGGCCGCGGCCTGGAGGGCGGCGCGCTGCTCGACGCGCTGCTGGCCGAGGTCGAGCGGGGCAACGGCGGCCCCACCGACGACGACGTGGCCCTGTGCCTCGTGTCGGTGTCCCCGGATCCGGCGCGTGGCGCCTGACGGCCGACCGCCACGACTGTCCGGCCTGAGCCTCCGCACCCGGCTCATGGGCCTGCTGGCCGTGGTGGCGGTGCTCCTGGCGGGCACGCTGGCGGCGCAGCTGCTGCTGCAGGACCGTCAGCGGGATCTCCGCAATGACCTGCTGGATCGCATCGACCCGGCGCTCACCACCCTGGGGGACCTCCGGGCCGCCCTCGTCGACCAGGAGACCGGCGTCCGGGGCTACGCGCTCACCGGCGACCCTCGCTTCCCCCGGTCGGCGGCCGCCGGGCGGCAGGCGGCGGCCGACGCCCGCGCCCACCTCGGCGAGCTGCTCGGCGAGAGCGCCCCCGACCTCGTTGCCCTCGACGGCCTGGTGGCGCGCTGGGAGGACGAGGTGGTGCGGCCGTCGCTGTCCGCCAGCCGGGACGAGCGGGACGTCCTCCTCTCCGAGTCCTTCCAGGCGGCCGGGCGGCAGCGGTTCGATGCCGTGCGGGCGGGGATCGCCGACATGGACGACGACCTGACGGCCGAGCGCGCCGAGGAGGTCGACGACCTCGACGTCGCCGCCCGACGGGCGACGGGCGCCATGGCCCTCCAGGCGGCCGGCCTGGCGCTGTCCGGCCTGGTGATCGTGGTGGCCCTCAACCGCGTGGTGGTGGACCCCATCAGGGGGCTCGGGCGGGCGGCACGCCGGGTGGCCAGCGGTGACCTCGGCCACGAGGTCGAGGGCCACGGGTCCCCGGAGCTGGTCGACCTCGGCACCGACGTGGAGGCCATGCGCCGTCGCATCCTCGAGGAGGTCGACCAGCTCAACGCGGCGTCGGCCGACCTGTTCCGACAGGCGGACGACCTCGCCCGCTCCAACGCCGACCTCGAGCAGTTCGCCTACGTGGCCTCCCACGACCTGCAGGAGCCCTTGCGCAAGGTGTCGAGCTTCTGCCAGCTCCTGGAGAGACGCTACGCGGCCCAGCTGGACGAGCGGGCCAACGAGTACATCCACTACGCCGTGGACGGGGCCAAGCGGATGCAGGACCTGATCAACGACCTGCTGTCGTTCTCCCGCGTCGGGCGCACCACCGAGGGCTTCGAGCCGGTGGACCTGGCCGCGGTGGTGGCCGACGTCCTCGACGTGCTGGCACCGGCCGTGGAGGAGGCCGGTGCCACCGTGCAGGTCGGGGACCTGCCGGTCGTGGACGGCGATCATCGCCTCCTCGCCGCCACGTTCCAGAACCTGATCGCCAACGCCCTCAAGTTCCGGGGTGAGGACCCGCCCCGCATCGACGTGGCCACTAGCCTCCGCCGCGACCCGGCGGGAGACGAGTGGGTCGTCTCGGTGTCCGACAACGGCATCGGCATCGAACCGCAGTACGCCGACCAGATCTTCGTCATCTTCAAGCGCCTCCACAGCAAGACCGAGTACGACGGCACCGGGATCGGGCTGGCCCTGGCCAAGAAGATCGTGGAGTTCCACGGAGGCCGCATCTGGCTCGACGACCATCCCGGGCCCGGTGCCACGTTCCGCCTGGCGCTCCCCGCACGACCCACCACCACGGAAGAGAGAGCGAACGCCGATGCTGGCTGAAGCAGTCCGCCCCGTCGAGGTGCTCCTGGTCGAGGACGACGAGGGCGACGTCCTCATGACCCGCGAAGCGCTCGACGAGGGCAAGGTGGTCAACCGGCTGAACGTCGTCGGCGACGGCGTGGAGGCCATCGCCTACCTCCGCCGCTCGGGCCGGTACGCCGAGGCGGCCCGTCCCGACCTGGTCCTCCTGGACCTGAACCTGCCGAAGAGGGACGGGCGCCAGGTGCTGGCCGAGGTCAAGGACGACCCCGACCTGCGCCGCATCCCCATCGTCGTCCTGACGACCTCGGAGGCGGAGGAGGACGTGGTGCGCAGCTACGACCTCCACGCCAACGCCTACGTCACCAAGCCCGTCGACTTCGAGCGCTTCGTCGAGGTGATCCGCCAGATCGACGAGTTCTTCATCTCGGTGGTCCGCCTACCCGGCACCTGAGCCGCGGCCCCTCCCCCCGTCCGGCCCTCGCCCACCGCCCGGTCCCCCGCCGCGGTCCGGTCCGACGCCGTGGCCGGCGGCACCGGGGTCCTGCCGGGGACCGGTCGGCACCGCTGTGAGGCCGGCGCCCGCTTTGTTACCGTGCTGCCGCACGCCGCTGCCGCTGCTGAGGAGGCACGTTGGACGTCCGCCGCCGCGCCGTCCGCCGCTGGGTCGCCGCTCTCGCCGTCGCCACGCTGTCGTCCGCCCCCGCGGCCGCTGGTGCCGCGCCGGCCGCCCCCGGCCAGCAGGAGCCCGAGGCCGACCGCGAGGCGGCCAGGTCGACGCTGGTCGACGTGGACGTGCTCGTCGCCACGGGCAGCGCAGCCGTGGCGACCCAGCTCTCCGACCTCGGCGCCCAGATCGACGCCCAGCTGGGCGCCTACCACAAGGCCCAGGACGCGGTGGCGGCGGCCGAGCACGTCCTCGCCGACGCCGACAACGCCCTCTCGGACACCGAGTTCCGCATCGAGGAGACGACGGCGGCCACCGACAGGGTGGTGGTGGACGCCTTCGTCAACCCCCCGGCGGAGGACGCCCTCGGCGTGCTGTCCGCCGACTCCCTCACCGAGGCCACGGTGCGCCAGACGCTCCTCGACCGGGAGGCCGACCTCTCCGCCGCCTCGCTGAGCGAGCTGGAAGAGGCCCTCGCCACCCACGAGAAGCGGCGCCGGGCCCAGGAGGAGGCGCTGTCGACGGCCAAGACGGCCCGCGCCGATGCGGCCGCCGCCTTCGCCGACCTGGAGTCCTCCCTCAGCACCCAGGCCGAGTTCGTCACCGCCGTCGAGGCCGCCCTGGGGAGGAAGCAGGGCAAGATGACCCCTGCGGAGGCGGCCCGGGCCGGCGAGATCCGGGCCATGCTGGCCGACGCGGCCGCCGCACGGGCCGAGGCCGACGCGGCACGGGCGGCGGAGGAGGCGCGGCAGCGACGGATCGCCGCCGGGGTGATGTTCTGCCCGGTCGACGGACCCGTCCACTTCATCGACTCGTGGGGGTACAGCCGGTCCGGCGGCCGCTCCCACAAGGGCGTCGACATGATGGCCTCGACGGGCACGCCCACCGTCGCCCCGGTCAGCGGTCGGGTCGTGCACCGGACCTCCAGCCTCGGCGGGCTGTCCTGGTACGTCTACGGTGACAACGGCACGACGTACTACGGCACGCACCTCTCGGGCTACGAGAACCAGGGGGCCGGTTGGGTGGAGGCGGGCACCCGCATCGGCTACGTCGGTGACAGCGGCAACGCCAAGGGCACACCCCACCTCCACTTCGAGATCCACCCCGGCGGCGGCTCGCCCGTGAACCCCTACCCGGCCACCGCCGAGGCGTGCCCCGGCTGAGCGCCGGAGGCGCGGGCCCGCGGGGAGGGCAGACCTGCCGGCGCCGACCCGATGGCTAACGTGGCGGCGATGGGGAGATCGGCTGACCGGGCGGGCACCCGGGGGGCGCGCCGCCTGGTGGCACTGGTCGCCCTGGCGGCCGCGGCTGCCGTGGTGATCGCCGTGGGCGGCGCCGCCGCCCGGTCCCGGTCGCGGCGTCGGGGGTCCCGGTGCCGCCAGGTGCCGGGTCCCCGTCGCTCGCGCCCCGCGGCCACGGTCGCCCCGCCCCGAGGACGGGGGCGGCAGCGCCGCCGGTCGGCGCGCCCGGTGTCGACGGCCACCCGTCGCCCTCCCGCCACCCCTGCCGTCCCGTCGGCCCGGGGCGCCGGGCGGCGCCCCCGACCCACCGGGGCGGTGGCCCGACGGCGCCGCTCCCGCCCCCGCCTGATGGCCGTCGCCGCCGTGGTGGGCCTGGCGGTGGCGGGGGTGATGGTGGGCATCTCCTCCCGGGATGACGAGGTGACCCGGGCCCCGGTGGACGGCACCGGACCGGGACCCAGCACGGTGGGTGCCCGGCCACCGGTGGACGTCACCTCGGCGTTCCCGGCTGCGGCCCTCCGCCTGCTCGACGCCGGCTCGTTCCGGTACTCGGGTCGGGCGAGCGCCACCGACGTCAGCCTGGTGCGCCCCATGCTCTGGCTGGCGGTCGACGTCCGGATCACCGGCGAGGTGGAGCTCGACCAGGGCCTCGTCCACGAGATCGCCGTGTCCGAGGACGAGCGCGCCGCCGAGACGCTGGCCCGGGGCGGGGAGGTGTGGGGCCGCCGGGCCGACGACGTGGGAGCGTTGGCCGACGGTCAGTACCAGGTGGTGCCCGAGCTGTCCGGCGACGGTGCCCCAGGGCTGCGGGGTGTGGCCCGGCTGCCGGGATGGCTGGCCGCGGCCGTCGAGCCGTCCACCGTGGGCACCGATCGGTCAGGTCGGCACACCTTCGCCGCCCGGCTGCCGGCCGGAGCGCTGGGTGCCGTCGAGCGGGGAGCCGGGCCGATCGACGGCCGCATCACCCTCACCGTGGCGGGCGACGGCACGCCGCTGGCCATCGAGGTCGTCACCGTGCAGGGGCCGGCCTTCCACCTCAGCGTCGACATCTCGGACCTCGGGCGGCCGGTCGCCGTGGCGACGCCCGCCTGACCCACGGGTCGCCCGATGCGGTGCCCGACGGGCCCGGCGGGCACCATGGCCCCCGATGGCGCGCATCGTGGTCGCCGGGCTCGCCGCCGGCTTCCTCTCGGGGCTCTTCGGGGTGGGGGGTGGCATCCTGCTGGTCCCCGCCCTCGTGCTGGCCACCCACATGGAGCAGCGACGGGCGCACGGCACGTCGCTCGCCGCCATCGTCCCCATCGCCCTGGCGGGGGTGGCCGGGTACGCCCTGGCCGGCGAGGTGGACTGGGCGGTGGTCCTGTTCCTGGTGGTCGGCTCGGCCGGCATCGGCGCCGCGGTGGGCACGCACCTGCTCGAGGTCCTGCCCACCCGCCTGCTCGCCCTCCTGTTCGCCGCCGTGCTGGTGCTCACCGCCGTCCGCATGCTGGTGGGCGAGTCCACGGCCGCCGGTCGGGACGACCTGACGGTCGGCGGTGCCGTGGCCCTCGTGGCCCTGGGCGTGGTGGCGGGCACGCTGGCCGGCCTGTTGGGCGTGGGCGGGGGTGTGGTGACGGTGCCCGCCCTGGTCCTGCTGCTCGGCATGCCCGCCGCCGTGGCCAAGGGTTCCTCGCTGGCGGTCATCATCCCCACCGCGGTCGTCGGCACCCGGCGCAACCTGGCGCGGGGCAACGCCGCCCTCCGGGTGGCAGCGATCCTCGGCCTCTCCGGGGTCGCCTCGTCGTTCGCGGCGTCGCAGGTGTCGGTGGGCCTCGACGAGGAGCTGTCGAACCGCCTGCTGGCCGCCCTGCTCCTGGTGGTGGCGGCGAAGCTCCTGTGGGACAACCGCCGGCCGGCGCCCGGTGCCGGGGCCGAGGCGGGTCAGAGCGTGGCCCGGTAGGCGGCTGCGTTGCGTTGGAGCTCGGTCACCGAGTCGCCGCCGAACTTCCGCAGCGCCTCGCCCGCCAGCACCAGCGCCACCATCGTCTCGGCCACGACGCCCATGGCCGGGACGGCGGTGACGTCCGTGCGCTCCTTGAAGCTCACCGCCTCCTCCTTGGTCACGACGTCGACCGTCTTGAGCACCGGGCGGTTGAGCGTCGACAGCGGCTTCATGGCCACGCGGGCCGTGACCGGCTCGCCGTTGGAGATGCCGCCCTCGATGCCCCCGGCCCGGTTGGTGGCACGCCGGTAGGCATGGTGCCCGGCGTCCCATGCGATGGCGTCGTGGGCGGTGGACCCCGGCCGGCCGGCGACCTCCCACCCGTCGCCGATCTCGACGGCCTTGACGGCCTGGATGCTCATGAGGCCGAAGGCCAGCAGGGCGTCGAGCCGCCGGTCCCAGTGGACGTGGCTGCCCAACCCGACGGGGACGCCGTAGGCCACCACCTCGGCGATGCCGCCCAGGCTGTCGCCCTGCTTGGCCGCGGCCTTGATGGCGGCCACCATGGCGTCGCCCGCCTCGGCGTCGAGGCAGCGCACCGGGGAGCCGTCGACCGCCTCCAGCTGCGCCGGCGTGGGCCGCACGCCGGCCGGGGCGGTGACACCGCCGAGGGCGACGACGTGGGACACGACCTCCACCCCCAGCCCACGCAGGAGCAGCTTGGCGAGCGCTCCCGCCGCCACGCGGGCGGCCGTCTCCCGGGCCGAGGCCCTCTCCAGCGCGTCGCGGGCGTCGTCGTAGCCGTACTTCTGCATGGCGGGCAGGTCGGCGTGGCCGGGACGGGGCGTGGTCAGCCGGCGCGACGGCTGGCCCGGTGCGGGGGACATCTCCTCGGCCCACCTGGGCCACTCGGGGTTCGGCACCTCGACGAGGACCGGGCCCCCGAGCGTGCGCCCGTGCCTGATCCCACCCAGGAGGTGCAGCTCGTCACGCTCGAAGCGCTGGCGGGGGCCACGGCCGTAGCCGAGTCGCCGGCGGGCGAGCTCCGACGCCACGTCCTCGACGGTGACCTCGAGGCCGGCGGGGAGCCCCTCGACGATCACGCCGAGCGACCGCCCGTGGGACTCCCCGGCCGTCAGGTACCGCAGCACCAGCGTGGCGGCCCGAGCAGGGCGACGTTGGGGGTGGTGCGCACGACAGCGAACCGTACCGGTCACCCCGGTCCGGCTGTCCAGACGCGGCCCTGGCCGGGGCGGAGCCGTCGGAGGGGGTCCGCCCCGGCCGGCACCTCCCGGGACGCCTGCACCGCCGCCCCGCGCCCGGGGAGGGCCTAGAGGCACCCCCGCCGCCAGGGCCCGGTGACGGCGCACGTCATCCCGCTGCCCGGCGTGCCGTCCCCGAACACGTTCACGAACAGCACGCGACCGTCCGGCGAGAAGGTGACCCCGGCGAGCTCGGTGTCGTTGAGGGTGTTCACGGCGAGCTCGAACACCTCACCTCGCGGGGTGAGGCCGACGAGGCGGTTGACGTCCCTGATCCCCGGTGCCAGAGGGTGGGTGTCGCCGTCGGTGCCGCTGGCGTCGTCCTCGCACAGCAGGATCCCGCCCCGGGGCGAGACGGCGAGGTTGTCGGGCGAGTCGAGGACCGACCCTCCCGGGGACTCGAAGAACAGCGTGAGCTGCTCCCGCCTGGGGTGGTAGTGCCACACCTGGCCGAGGCGGGCCTCGCCGCCACTGGTCGAGGTGAGGAGGAAGCCGCCCGAGGACGGGTCGAACCGGATGCCCTCGAGGCGGTTGAAGAGGGCAGCTCCGAGGGCGATCCCTGCTGGGGCACCGGCGTGGCCCCACCCTCGAGGTCGGGGTCGGGGTCGGCGATCGGGACCCACGTGACGGGGAGCGCCCGGCCGACCTCCTGGCCGGTCATCATCGGGCGCTGGGGCTGGTCGCGGATGGCCAGCATCTCCAGCCGGCCTCCCCGGAGCAGGTCACCCCGGTCGACGGGGCGGAAGCGGTAGAGGCCACTGCCGTCGCCGTCGTCCTCGGTCTCGTAGACCGTCCCCGTGCGGGGATCGACGGCCACGGCCTCGTGGATGAAGCGGCCCAGCGCCGTCAACGGCTCCCGCCGCTCGGGCGGGCGGGGGGTGGACGGCACCAGGAACGTGTAGCCGTGCCTCCGTCCCCACCCCTGGGACGGTCCGGCCACCGTCTCCTCGCAGGTGATCCAGCCGGTGCCGCGGTCGGCCACGCCCCCGGCGCAGTTGACGATCGATCCCGCCGAGCTCACGAAGTGGGCGTCGAGCACCCCTCGTCCGGTGTCGAACACGAGCGTGGTGGTGCCCCCGACCCCCACCGGGTCGTACTTGGCAGCGACGGGGGCGTGGACGCCACCAGCGGTGGTCCCCGGCGCCGTGCGGAGCTCGTGGTTCCGGACGAGCACCACCGTGCGGCGGCGGCCGAAGGCCGCCATGCCGTCGAGGGCGCGTGGCACGGGCGTGCCGTCGGACATGGCCTCCCCGATGCGCGAGAAGGTGACGTACTCGAACCCGTCGGGCAGGGCGAGGACGTGGTCGCCGTTCTGGTCGGCGACCCGGCGCAGGGGCCCGTAGCCGCCCCGGACCCGCCCACCCCGACCGGGGCGCCGGGGAGTGCCGGAGGCGCCGGCCACACCGGCCAGGGCGTCGAGGAGGGGGGAGCAGGCCGTCGCCCCGGCGACGGCCGCGCTCCCGAGGACGAAGGTTCGGCGATCGAGGCGACCCATGGCCCCTCCCTGGGCTGGCGAGACGGCGACCACCGCCACCGTACGGTCGCGGGCCGGCGGGTCGGGGGCGGGAGGGGGAACGGTGGGCGTCGCCCCGGTGAACATCGGTCGGTCCCGGCATGGCCCTGTGGTGCGGCGGTGGCGCGGCGAGGGGCCCGTCCTCCAGGTCGGCCTCGGCCATCGCTCCGTGGGACCGCACGGCCGGCGCCGCGGGGGCCGGGATTCGGTGGCCACGGTCCCGCAGCCGGGTGGCAGGGGACCATGGGCCCTTGTCGGCGGGTGGGCCGTCGATGAGTGTGGGGGAGGCGGAGGAAGGGTGGATCGTGGTGGTGGTGTTCGCGGATCGTGCGGAGGCCGGGCGCCGACTGGCCGACCGCCTCGGCCACCTGCGGGGTGAGCCACTGGTGGTGGTGGGGCTCCCCCGCGGCGGGGTGCCGGTGGCAGCCGAGGTGGCGGTGGCGCTGGGCGCGCCGTTGGACGTCATCCTCGTCCGCAAGCTCGGCGTGCCCTTCCAGCCGGAGCTGGGCGTGGGGGCGATCGGCGAGGACGGGGTGCGGGTGGTGAACCGGGAGGTGGTCGAGCTGACGGGCGTCGCCCCCGGCGACCTGGCCGCCGTCGAGGCGCGGGAGCGGCAGGAGCTGGAGCGCCGGGCCCGGCGGTACCGTGGCGACCGTCCCCGCCTGCCGCTGGCAGGGCGCACCGTCGTGGTGGTGGACGACGGGATCGCCACCGGCTCGACGGCCCGGGCCGCCTGCCGGGTGGCCCGGGTCCACGGCGCGGCCCGGGTGGTGCTGGCCGTGCCGGTGGCCCCGCCGGAGTGGACCGAGCGGCTGGCGGGCGTGGCGGACGAGTACGTCTGCGTGGCCACCCCCGAGCCGTTCTCCGCCATCGGGCAGTTCTACGCCAACTTCTCCCAGACCTCCGACGAGGAGGTCGTCGCCCTCCTCCGGCAGACGGCGGACGGGCGCGTGGCCCGTCCCGGCCGCGACGACCTGCCTGCGGACGACGAGGTGGCCGTGCCGGCCGG
>DASUJB010000054.1:0-2511 GCA_036279475.1 Acidimicrobiales bacterium
GCGAGGACCGCGCCCGCACGGGGGCCGACAGCTTCGGGCGGGTGTGGGGGGCCCGGAACCTGCGCGTCAACGACGCCTCGCTCGTCCCCGACGCCCCCGGCGTCAACCCGCAGGCGGCGATCATGGCCATCGCCACCCGCAACTGCGACCACTTCCTCGCCGAGCGCTGACGCCCCGGGCGGCCCCCGTCGCCCGCCCCGCTCGTGACCCTCGAACCCCCACACCGGACCGATGCCGTGATCCCCTCCGACCCCTCCGACACGCCGGCGGCTGCCGCCGACCGGCCCCCCGTCCCCGCCGGCGAGCCGGCACGCTCGGCCGTCCTCACCGGTGCCTCCGGCTGGCTCGGCCAGAACCTGGTCCGCGCCCTCGCCGGTCGAGACCGCGTCCGCTGCCTCGTGCCGCGCCACGAGGAGGTCGCGCCCCTGGCCCTGCTGTCCAGGGCGGTCGAGGTGGTCGTGGGCGACGTCCGCCACCCCGCCGTCGTCGACGAGCTCTTCGAAGGGGTGCCGGCGGGGGCCACGGTGTTCCACGCCGCCGCGGTGATCCACCCCCGCTCCTCCACCCGGGAGCTCTTCGACGTCAACGTGGGTGGCACGCAGAACGTCGTGGACAGGGCCCGCCGGGCCGGTGCCGGCCGCTTCGTCCACGTGTCGTCCAACTCCCCCTTCGGCGTCAACCCCACCCCCGACGACGTGTTCACCGAGAGCTCGCCGTACCACCCCTACCTCGCCTACGGCGCCTCCAAGCACGAGGCCGAGCAGGTGGTGGCGGCCGCCGCCGAGCGGGGCGACCTCGCCACCGTGACGGTGCGGGCGCCGTGGTTCTACGGGCCCCACCAACCCGAGCGCCAGACCCGGTTCCTCCGCGCCGTCCGGCGCGGGCGGTTCCCGCTCGTGGGGGACGGCTCCCAACGCCGCTCGATGACCTACACGGGCAACCTGGTGCGGGGCCTGTTGCGGGCCGAGGTGGCCGACAAGGCCCCGGGCAACGCCTACTGGATCGCCGACGCCCGGCCCTACCGCCTCCGTGAGGTCATCACCACGGTACGACGGGCCCTGGAGGCCGAGGGGCTGGCCACGTCCGGCCCCGAGCTGCTGTCCCTGCCGCTCTCGGCCGCCGCAGCCCGGCTGGCCGAGGCGGTCGACCGGCTCGCCCAGGGCCGGGGTCGCTACGTGCAGTCGCTCCACGTGCTCGGCGAGCTGCGCCACACCATCGCCTGCGACGTCGACCGTGCCCGCCTCGAGCTGGGCTACGAGCCCACGGTGGGGCTCGAGGAGGGCATGCGGGCCAGCATCCGCTGGTGCCTCGACCATGGGGAGCAGCTCTGATGGCACGGACCGTTCTGGTCACCGGGGGCAGCGGCTACTTCGGCTCGATCCTCGCCGAGCGGGCGGTGGCCCGGGGCGACCGGGTGCGGGTGCTCGACCTGAACCCCCCGGAGGACGGGCTGGCCGGCCGGGTCGAGTTCGTCGGCGGTGACGTCCGGGACCTCGACGCGCTGCGGGCCGCCAGCGACGGGGTCGACGTCGTCCTGAACAACGTGGCCCAGGTGCCCCTGGCCAAGGACCGGGAGCTGTTCTGGTCGGTCAACGTCACCGGGACGGCCAACGTGCTGCTGGCCGCCCGCGACCGGGGGGTGGCCAAGGTGGTGCACACCTCGTCGAGCGCCGTCTTCGGCATCCCCGACGCCAACCCGGTGACCGAGGGGACCCCGGGCCGCCCCCTCGAGGCCTACGGCCGGGCCAAGCTCGAGGCCGAGCACCTCTGCCACGACGCCGCTGCCAGCGGCCTCGACGTGACGATCGTGCGACCCCGCACCATCCTGGGTCACGGCCGGCTCGGCATCATGGCCGTGCTGTTCGACTTCGTCGCGGCCGGCGCCCCCGTCTACGTCCTCGGCCGGGGCGACAACCGCTACCAGTTCGTGCACGCCGACGACCTGGCCGACGCCATCTTCCGGGCGGCCGACCGGGAGGAGCCCACCACCTACAACATCGGTGCCGACGACTTCGGCACGATGCGGGCGACCCTCCAGGCCGTGGTCGACCACGCCGGCACCGGGTCGCGGGTCCGCTCGCTCCCCGCCGCCCCGGCCCGGCTCGGCATGCAGGCCCTCGCCACCGTGGGGATGGCCCCCTTCGCCCCGTACCACTGGCTGCTGTACGCCGAGTCGCTGTGGTTCGACACCACCAGGGCCCACGAGGAGCTCGGCTGGCAGCCACGGCACTCCAACGCGTCGGCGCTGGCCGAGTCCTACGACTGGTTCGTGGCCCACCGCCAGGGCCTGGACGGCGAGCACCGCTCCCACCACCAGTCGCCGGTGCGGCTCGGCCTGCTGCAGGCGCTGAAGCGGCTGCCGTGACCACCGGACCCGGGGAGGCGACGGCGTGGGGCCGCACCGGCGCCGATGCCGAGGTCGCCGACCTCCCCGCCCCCGGGCCGGCCACGGCGGGCCACGGCGCGGCGGCGGGCCTGCCCGGTGCCGGCCCCCTCGAAGGGCACCGGTCC
>DASUJB010000055.1:0-4060 GCA_036279475.1 Acidimicrobiales bacterium
GCCACGACGTCGACACCGCTGATCTGGGGATCCGTGGCCCCGGCCCGGACCTCCTCCAGCAACGTGTGCGTCGCCGGCGACGGCGTGTGGTGGACGACGAGGAGCCGGGCCATCGGCGGAGACGCTACCGGGGCCGGCGCCACACCGGAGGGTGCCAGCGCCACACCGGACCGCGGCCGGCCCCACGGCCGACCCGGACCCCGCCGATCCCAGCGCGAACCGGGGCGGGGGCTCGGACCGGGCAGCCCCGAGCCCGGGGCAGCCCACGGCGTTCCCGGATCCCCGCCGGCCCCACGGCGTTCCCGCGTCCCGCCGGCCCCACGGCGAACCGGAGCGGGGGCTGGACCCCGGGCATCCCGGGGCGGACCCTTGGCGGGCTCGGGCCCGGCTCTAGGCGGGCCCGGCCCGGGCTCAGGGCGGGGGTTGCCGGCCGGGGGCTTCGGTGGTGGGCGGTGCCACGGCCGCTGCCCGGCCGTCGCCTCCGGGAGCGGCGGCCCTGCCGTCGGGGGTCGCGGCCGCGGGCGACGGGCGCGGCGCCGCCGGGGCGGGCGTCGGGCGCGGCCACATGGTGGTGCCGGGCCGCCCCGAGGTCCCGGAGAGGGGGCCGCGCGGACGGCGCCACCCGGTGCGCGGCGACCACGGCAGTTGCGGCAGCCGGGGAGCGGCCAGGCACGCCACCACCGTGAAGGCCACGGCCAGGGGCACCGCCAGGGCCGGAGGGACCTGCCCCAGCAGGCCCGCTCGTCGCAGCAGCCCGTAGAGCACGTAGTGGGCCACGAACACCCCCAGCGTGTGCGTGGCCGCCCGACGCAGGACCCGGTCCACCCCGGCCAGCGCCCTCGGCCAGCGGGCCTGGGCCAGCGCCGCGGCCACTGCGGTCAGCGCCAGGCCGGGCACCACGAAGCGGGCATCACCCGGGTAGCGCTCCGGGTCCATCCCCCGGGCCGAGAGGGCAGCCGTGGCCACGAGGCCGAGGACGGCGGCGCCCGCCACCCGGCGGCGGTCGGTGTGCCAGCCCGCCCGGACGGCGGCCACGCCCACCACCACGAAGCCGAGGTAGGTGACCACGGGGAACTTGCCTCCCACGACCTCGCGCGACATCCAGTCTTGGCGGCCGTCCACCGCCTGCTCCGACCATGCCCCGAGGGCCAGGAGGGCGACGGCCGTGACCGGCAGGGCCCGCCGCGGCACCACCGCGGTCACCGCGGCGCCGAGGAGCACCGTGACGCCGAGGGCCTCGAGGACGCCGAACATGCCGGGGCTGCGCCACAGGGACCAGCCCAGCGCCACCCCCACCGGCACCAGGGTCCCGTAGCGTCGGCCGACCTGCACGCCCACGCGCCAGCGGGGCATCCCCCTCCGGCGCCGGGAGGCGACGAGGAGCGCCATGGAGGCCCCGGCGGCCACGAAGAAGACGACGGCGGCCGCGTCGGTCAGGGCGAACCGGTGCCAGCCCGGGAGGACGGCACGGGCGTCGCCCGTCGTCCAGTCGGTCAGGTGGTGGACGAGCATGCCGACGAGGGCGATGCCCCGCAGGCGGTCCAGGGCGATCGCCCGGGAGCCGGAGGGCCCCTTCGCGGGGGGATCGGTGGGGGCCGGCGCCACCGGGACCGCGGCGGGCGCGAGCGGGGCGGTTGACCGGCCCTGCAGGCCCGGCGGCGGGAGGGCGGTGCGGGGCCGGGACGGGGGCGCGCCGGTCGAGGTGTCGTGGGCAAGCGGGATTTCCGCTGCCTACCCGCGACGAACCGCGGCTACACGTCCTCGGGCCCGGTGGCCCGACCTGACCGACGGGTGCCGGCGGCCCCGACCGCTGCCAGCCGCACCTCGGTCCCTGGTGGCCTCAGGCGCCGTGCGCGCCATGGGCGTGGTCGTCCCTGGTGGCCTCAGGCGCCGTGCGCGCCGTGGGCGTGGTCGCAGGACCGCTCCTCGCCGGGGGCGACCTGGCCGGCGCCGACGCCCTCGAGAGCGGCGAAGGGACCACATCCGTTCGGTCGGATCCACACGTGCACCATCGGGACCGGGTTGTCGCTCAGCCGGCTCGTCCCCTGGGGGCAGGGCTGGTCCGGAGGTGTGACCGAGCGGACCGTCCACCGGTTCGGCTCTCCCCCGTAGCACAGGTTGTCGTGGACGTGCCACTGGACGAGGGCGCCACCGAGCCGCGGCACGGTGGCCAGGGTGTCGTCCAGGTTGGCCATGAACATGGCGGCGGCCAGCGTCCTCTCGCCGGTGCCGGGGTCGACGTCGAACACCAGCGACTCCGGGCGCTCGGGGTCGAGGACGCGGCCGTCGCCGATGAGGGGCCAGTTCACGAAGTGCTCGGTCCCGGTGCCGGCGTCGCCGATGGAGTGCCACCCCATCGCCTCGATGGTGGGGATGTCGGCGAAGGCGGGGAGCGCCTTGATCGACCGCTCGACCAGGTCCTCGGCCGCGGCCTGCTCCTCCGGCGAGACGCCCGGCACCCCCCCGAGGTCGACGGGGAGGGTGCCGTCGTAGGGCGCCGGCGGCCCGGCCGCCCCGTGGCTGTGCCCGCCCGCCGTCTCGGCGTGACCGTGGCCGCCGGCGTGGTCGTGGCCGCCGGTCGCCACCATGCCGGGGACGGCGAGCCCCACGGCGGCGACGGCGGCCACGCCCACCAGCACGGGGTGCGAGCGGCCGAGCGTCGACGCCCCACCGAGGAGCGCAGCCAGCGCCCCGGCCACGGCCACGACGGCCAGGGCGGCGCACAACGTGTCGGCGAACTGGGCGGGCTCCGAGTCGTCCAGGCCCTCCACAAAGCTGATGCCCGACGTCTTGGCCAGGAGCCAGCCGCCGACGGCGGCACCGTTGACGGCCATGCCCGCCAGGCTCACCACCGCGTCGGAGCGGCTCGACGCCCATGCCCCCCAACCGATCTGGAGCAGGGCCGTCACGACGAACGTCACCATGGCGGCGCGCGGCTCGCTGTGGGCCCCGGCCGCCGTGGCGTGGACGGCCCCGGCGGCGAGCGAGGCCACGGCTGCCACCCGGAGGACGCCGGGCGCCGAGGGTCGCGCACGTGGGGCAGGGACCGGACGGGAGGGGAGGTCCGAGGGAGCCGGTCCCCAGGCCGCCGTGTCCATGGCCAATCGGTCGTCGTCCGTGGTCGTCACCTTGCCCCCCTCGGAGGAGCCGCCCCGCGCCGGTGACGCTAGCCGATCCCCTCCCTGGCCGTGAAGTGCGTCACGGCGGAGGGGCGGGATCGGCGCTCGCCGGCGGATCTCCTCCGCCCGCCACGGCGGCCTGCGCCACCCGCTCGACCAGCGCCCGCCACGCCGCCGGATCCGGGCCCGGCAGCCCCGAACCGCGGTGGAGCACCAGGCCGAGGTTGAGGACGCGCGCCAGGAAGAGGGCGGCGTCGGCGTCGGCCCCCCCGACGGTGCCCTCGGCCTGCGCGGCGGCGAGGAGGGGTGCCAGTCGCCGGCGCACGACGTCGTAGGACTCCTCGAGGGCCGCCGCCACCCGGGGCTGGCGCCGGGCCGTCACGTAGGCCTCCAGTCGCAGCGCCTCGGCGTCGCCGAGAGGGGTCGCAGTGGGGAAGCCGGCCGCGGTGACGAGGTCGACGACCCCGCCGACCCCCTCGGCGCCGATGTCGACGGCCCGGCCCGCGTAGGTGACGATGGCCTCGCCCAGCAGGTCGTCCTTGGACCTGAACCGCCCGTACACCGCGCCCGTCGACAGGCCCGACTCGTGGACCACGTCCATGATCCTCGTCCCGTCGTAGCCCTGGCGGGCGAACACCGTGGCCGCGGCCCGCAGCAACCGCTCGCGGACGCCGTCGCCGCCGATGCCACCGTCCCCGGTGGACGAGACGTCGGTCACACCACGAGCCTAGGTGACCCGGGGGAGCCATCACCCACCGTCCCCTCGGGCGGTCGGCGCCGGCCCGGCGACAACCCACGGCCGCCGGGCCCGCCTGCCCCCGGGCTGGGCCGCGGGCCGGCCGCGGGGCGAGACTGCGGGCACCGTCGAGACCACAGGAGCCGTCCCATGACGCGAGACGAGTGGATCGCCGCCTTCGCCACGGAGCTGGGGATCGATCCCC
>DASUJB010000056.1:0-10116 GCA_036279475.1 Acidimicrobiales bacterium
CCGACGGTACCGTCGGGCGGTGACCACCCTCCCCTCCGGCGTCCGGGTCGAGCGGGTGCCGGTCGCCCGCACCTACCCGCTCCGGGCCCTGGTCCTGCGGCCCCACGCCCCCGAGCACGTCCGGCTCCCGGCCGACGACCGGCCCGACACCGCCGCCTTCGCCGCCCTCGACGGCGACGAGGTCGTGGGCACGGCCGTCGCCTTCCCCGAGGCCTGCCCGTGGCGACCGGCCGTCGCCGGCGCCTGGCGGCTGCGTGGCATGGCCACGGCACCCGACCGGCAGGCCACCGGTGTCGGCGGCGCCGTCCTCGCCGCCGTCCTCGACCACGTGGCGGCGGCAGGCGGCACGCTCGTGTGGTGCAACGCCCGCACCACGGCCCGCCGCTTCTACGAGCGGGCCGGGTTCCAGGCCCACGGCGAGGAGTGGGTCGACCCCGACATCGGCCCCCACGTGGCCATGTGGCGCCCCGTCGGACCGGCGAGCCCGCGTGGGCGCACCGCTGCGGGAGCTGGCTAGCGTGACCGGCCGTGCGCTGGACGGTCCACGGCGAGCGGGAGCTGTACGGGTCCGACTGGATGCGCCTCGTCCTCGTCGACGTCGAGGTGCCGGGAGCCGACCGCTTCGAGCACCACGTCGTCCGCTACCCGCACCCGGCGGCCGGCACGGTGGTGCGCGATCCCGACGCCGGCGTCCTGCTGCTGTGGCGCCACCGGTTCACCACCGACACGTGGGGATGGGAGGTCCCGGCCGGGCGCGTGGAGGAGGGCGAGACGCCCGAGGAGACAGCACGGCGCGAGACCCTCGAGGAGACGGGGTGGCGCCCTGGTCCCCTGCACCGGCTCGGGTCGTACTCCCCCAGCAACGGCTCGTCCGACCAGGTGTTCCACCTGTACCTGGCCGACGGGGCCACGTACGTCGGCGAGCCCGCCGACGCCAGCGAGAGCGAGCGCATCGCCTGGGTGCCCGCCACCGAGGTGCGCCGGCTGGCCACCTCCGGTGCCGTCAACGACGGGCTGTCGCTGACGTCGCTGCTGTGGGCCCTGGCCCTCGATGCCCTGTGACGCCAGGGGTGCCGGCGGCACCGGCCTCGGCGGCCTCGGCGGCCTCGGCCTCGGCGGCCTCGGCCGCCGGGTCCCAGGCCGTGAGGTCGGCCAAGCGCTCGTCGTTGGAGAACACCTGGACGATGGGCTGGTCCAGGCCGAGCCGGCGCTTGAGCCGCCGCACCTCCAGCTCCTCGTTCCACAGCACGAGGGTGACGGCCAGCCCGGCGGCACCGGCGCGGGCGGTGCGGCCCGCCCGGTGGAGGTAGGTCTTGGGGTCGGGCGGGGGGTCGGCCTGGAGGACGATGTCGACGTCGTCGATGTCGAGCCCTCGGGCCGCCACGTCGGTGGCCACCAGCACCGGTAGCGTCCCAGCGCTGAAGCGCTTCAGCGCCCGCTCGCGCACCTCCTGGCGGAGGTCGCCGTGGATCGCCTTGGCGTCGACGCCGTCGTCGACGAGCTGGCGGGCGAGCCGGTCGGCTGCTCGCTTGGTGTTGGTGAACACCAGGCACCGGGACACCGAGCGGCTGACGGCCGCCGCCACCCGGTGCTTGTCCATCTCGTGGACCAGCAGGAACCGGTGGGCCATCCTGTCGACCGTCGGCGTGGTCGAGCCGACCTCGTGGAACACGGGGTCCCGCTGGTAGCGGTCGACCAGCCCCTGGATGCCGCCGTCGAGCGTGGCCGAGAACAGGAGGGTCTGGTGGGCCCGGTCGATGTGGCGGAGCACCCACTCGACCTGCGGCATGAACCCCATGTCGGCCATGCGGTCGGCTTCGTCCAGGACCACCAGGCCCACGTCGGCCATGTCGGCGACCTTGCGGTCGATGAGGTCGATGAGGCGACCGGGCGTGGCGACCACGATCTCGGCGCCCTCCTCGAGGGCGGCCACCTGCTTGGACATCTGGGTGCCGCCGTACACGGCCACGAGGCGCAGGCCGCGGGCCTCGGCCAGCGGCCGCAGCACGTCGGCCACCTGGACGGCCAGCTCGCGGGTGGGCAAGAGGACGAGGCCCGTGGGCCGCCGGGGACCGGCCCGGGCCACCCGCTCGACGAGCGGGAGGCCGAAGGCGAGGGTCTTGCCGGAGCCGGTCTTGGCCTTGCCGCAGACGTCGCGGCCGGCCAGGGCGTCGGGGATGCAGAGGCGCTGGACGGGAAACGGGGAGGTGAGGCCGGCTGCTTCGAGCACGGCCACCAGATCGGGAGGCACGCCCAGCGCGGAGAACGTGGCGGATGCTTCGCCTTGATCGTCGATGCGCATGGTTGCATCAAAGTGTACCCGGCGGCACCGAAGATGCCCCAATCCCCGGTCGAGCCTTCGGGCGGCGGCGACGGCCGGGCACCGTCACGGCAGGCGGGCGTGGTCCCCGTGCTCGCTCATGTCCACGACGTCCACCTTGCGGGTGAAGCCGCGGATGGGGTGCAGCCCCAGGCGCCGGTGGGCCAGCCCCTCGCCCGACGCGTCGAACAGCGAGGCGGTCACCAGGATCTGGTGGGGCTTGGCCTCGTCGCACAGCCGGGCGGCCAGGTTGACCGGCCGCCCGATGTAGTCGTCACCCTCGAACAGGATCACCCGCCCGGCGGCGACGCCGCCCCGCAGCGGCAGGGCGCACCCCCGGGCGTCCAGCGCCTGCTCCATGCGCAGCACGGCGTCGAGCAGCGGCCGGGGCTCGGTGGCCACCAGCATGGCGCCGTCGCCGAGCCACTTGGCGATGCGCACGCCCCGCCATCCCGCCCGCTCCCGCACGACGGACCGGAAGGCGGACAGCGTGGCCACCGCGGCACCGACCCCCTGCTCGTCGGTGAGGAGGGTGAAGCCGCACAGGTCGATGAAGGCGAAGTTGCGACGGACGAGGGCGTCGCTGTTCTCGTCGGCGACCGGCTGCACGCCGGCGATCGTACTTGCCTCCCGGTCCCGTCCCGGCCGGTAGCGTCGCCGGGTGCCCCCCGCCTCGCCCCTCGACGCCCTGGCCCGCTGGCCGGTGGGGACCGCGGCCGGCGCCGTCGTCAGCGCCGGCGGCGTGGTCGAGGCAGCGGGGCCCACGGCCTGGTCCTGCCGCGTCGCCTCGATCACCAAGCCGCTCTTCGCCCTCGCCTGCCTGGTCGCCGTGGAGGAGGGGTCCCTCGAGCTGGAGGCGCCGGCCGGGCCGCCGGGGGCCACCGTCCGGCACCTGCTCGCCCACGCCTCCGGCCTGCCCTTCGAGGGGTCCGTCCCCGTGGCGGCGCCCGGCCGTCGCCGCATCTACTCGAACACCGGCTTCGACGTGCTGGGCGACGAGCTGGCCCGGCGCACGGGCCTCACCCCGCAGCGCTACCTGGCCGAGGCGGTGGCCGAGCCGCTCGGGCTGCGCTCGACCGCCCTGCGCGGGTCGGTGGCCAAGGACGCCTGGTCGACGGTCGACGACCTGGCGGTCGTGGCCGTCGAGCTGCTGTCGCCCACCCTGGTCGCGCCGGCGACCCTGGACGAGGCCGTGACCGAGCAGTTCCCCGGCCTGGCCGGCGTCGTGCCGGGCCTCGGCCGCTACGAGCCCAACCCGTGGGGCCTCGGCTTCGAGATCAAGGGCACCAAGGCACCCCACTGGACGGCCCCGTCCGGGTCTCCCCGCACCTTCGGCCACTTCGGCGCCAGCGGCGGGTTCCTCTGGGTCGACCCCGACGCCGGCGTGGCCTGCGCGGTGCTGACCGACCGCGAGTTCGGCGACTGGGCGCCCCCGCGGTGGGCGGCCCTGTCCGAGGACGTCCTGGCCCGCCACCGGACCTGACCGCGCGCCCCGGTGCCAGGGGTGCCGGGTCGCGACCCGGCGGGGCGACGCCGCCCCGGCACGCCCCTGCCGGGGTGCCGGCCGGGGACGGGCGAACCGCGGCGGTCAGAACGTGGCGGCCCGGAGGTCGGCGGGCCCGGCCGTCACCGACGGGGCGAGGCCGGCCGCCACCGGCAGGAGCTGCTCGGCGTAGAACCTGGCCGTCACCAGCTTCTGGGCCAGGAGGTCGGGGTCGCCCTCGCCGGCGTCGAGCAGGCGCCGGGCGGCCCGGGCCGAGCGGGCCAGCAGCCACCCGCCAGTGACGATGCCGCACATCCGCAGGTAGGGCGTGGCCCCGGCCAGGGCGCTGGTGGGATCGGCCGACCCGTTGGCCAGTAGCCAGTCGGTGGTGGACCTCAGGCAGGCGTGGGCGTCGGCCAGCCGCTTGCCGATGGTCGACAGCGCCTCGTCCTCGGCGGCCGACAGCTCGGCCGCGGTGGCGTCGACGGCGGCCAGGTGGTCGGCGATGACGCCGCCGCCCCGCATCGGCAGCTTGCGGCCCACGAGGTCGATGGCCTGGATGCCGTTGGTGCCCTCGTAGATGGGGGCGATGCGGATGTCCCGGTAGTGCTGGGCGACGCCCGTCTCCTCGATGTAGCCGATGCCGCCGTGCACCTGGAGGGCGAGCGAGGTGAGCTCGACCCCCAGGTCGGTGCCCCAGGCCTTGCTGATGGGCGTGAGCAGGTCGGCCAGCTCGCCCCGGGCGGCGCGGACGCCGGGATCGGGATGGCGCTCGGCGAGGTCGATGGACTCGGCGTTCAGGTAGGTGAGGCAGCGCAGGGCCTCGATCTGGGCCCGCATGGTGAGCAGCATGCGCCGGACGTCGGGGTGCTCGACGATGGGCGACGACTCGCCCCGGGGGGTGCCGGGCGCCCGACCCTGCCGCCGCTCGCGGGCGTAGGCGACGGCCTCCTGGTAGGCCCGCTCGCCCAGGGACAGGCCCGACACGCCCACCGACAGGCGGGCGTTGTTCATCATCTTGAACATGTAGCGCATGCCCTGGTGGACCTCGCCCACCAGGTACCCGACGGCGCCGTCGTAGGCCATCACGCAGGTGGGGCTGGCGTTGATGCCCATCTTGGACTCGATCGACACGCACTCGACGGCGTTGCGCCGACCGAGCGAGCCGTCCTCCTCCACCAGCACCTTGGGCACGATGAAGCACGAGATGCCACGGGTGCCCGGCGGGGCGTCCGGCGTGCGGGCCAGCACCAGGTGGACGATGTTGGGCGTCAGGTCGTGCTCGCCGTAGGTGATGAAGATCTTCTGGCCCGTGATGCGCCACGTGCCGTCGTCGGCCGGCACCGCCCGCGTGGTCAGGGCCCCCAGGTCGGACCCCGCCTGCGGCTCGGTGAGGTTCATGGTCCCCGTCCACTCGCCGGTGACCATGCGCGGCAGGTACAGCTCGCGCTGCTCCTCGGAGCCGTAGTGGACCAGCATGTCGATGGCGCCCTGGGTGAGCAGGGGGCACAGGGAGAAGCCCATGTTGGCCGCCGTCAGCATCTCCTGCATTGCCACGGCCACCAACCACGGGAATCCGCCGCCGCCGTACTCCTCCGGGAAGGGCACGCCGGCCCATCCCGCCTCGACGGAGCGGCGGTAGGCGGCCACGAAGCCGTCCGGCGTCGTGACCGTGCCGTCCTCGTGGCGGCGGCTGTGCTGGAGGTCCCCGACCCGGTCGAGGGGGCCGAACTCCTGGGCGAAGAACCGGCCCGACTCCTCGAGGACGCCGTCGACCACGTCGGGCCCGGCGTGGCCGAAGCCGGGGAGGGACGACAGCGCCGGCAGGTCCACCACGTGCTCGAGGACGAACCGCATGTCGGCGAGGGGAGCCGAGTACCCGGTCATGCGGAGAACGGTACGGGAGCGGTGCCCGGGCCGAAACGTGGCCGGACCGGCCGGCCATCTGCGGGCCCGCCCGGGCGGGGGCGGGCGTCGCTACCCTGCCGCGCCGATGCCCCTCGCCCCCCTGGCCCCCGGTGTCATGGCCTGGCTACAGCACCCGGGGCGCCGCGGCCACCCCAACGCCGGGGTGGTGGTCGACGCCGACGGGACCACCGTGGTCGACACCCTCATGACCCCCGACCAGTACGAGCCGTTCGCCACCGAGGTGGAGGCGCTCGGCCTGCCCGTCCGCCGCATCGTGCTCACGGGCAGCAGCGTCGAGCAGGCCGGGGGCACGGGACGGTTGAAGCTGGCCGCCGTCTACGGCAGCCGCCAGGCCAGCGTCCACCTGGACCAACCGCCGAACGTCGCCAGCTGGCGGGCCCTGTACCCGGGTGAGGCCACCGCCTTCGACGATGTCGCCACCCGGCCGGTGAGCCACGTGGTGACGGGCGACGTGCAGGTCAGCGACGCCGTCGTGGTGGTGGTCACGGGCGGCCAGATGGCCGAGAACCTGGTGGCGCTGGTCCCCGGGGCCCAGGTCCTGTTCGCCGGGGCGATGTGCAGCTTCGGTGCCGCCCCCCTGTGCTGGCAGGGCGATCCCGCCCGGTGGGCCGACGAGCTCGACCGGCTGCTGCCGCTCGCCCCGATCGTCGTCCCCGGCCACGGCCCGATCGGTGGCGATGAGGAGGTGCGCGCCCTCCAGGCCTACCTGCGGGCCTGCGTGGCCGCCGGCGGGGACCCGGCCGGGATCGGGCCGGGACCGTGGGACGGCTGGGCCGACCGCGAGCACGACGTGGTCAACGTCGAGCGGGCCGCCCTCCTGGCAGACGGCGACGACACAGTGCCCACGTCGATGCTGCGGCTGGCCGGCCTGGCCTGAGGCCGGCGCCCGGCCGGGCCGAACCCCCGGCCGGGTGCGGGCCCCTGCCCGGTCACCGGCTGCAGAGCTCGTAGAACCGGGTGGACTCCGGCCGGTACAGGAGCCACAGGATGGCGCCGGCCAGGGCCAGGCTCGCCAGGTTGAGGGCCAGCGACAGCGGGGTGGTGCCCCCCTGCAGCAGGCCCGACAGCGTGCTCAGGATGTTGAGGCCACCCAGGACCGTGGCGACGACCCGGGCCCAGCTGCGACCCTGGCCGTTCTTCACGGCCATCCACACCCACAGGGCGACGCCGACCAGCCCCACGAGCACGATCGAGCCGACGGCGATGTTGACGGCGTCGTCGACCTCGCCGGCGGTCAGCGAGCTGTCGCTGTCCTCGATGGCATCCCGCACGGCGTCGGTCTGGAAGGGCACGGTCAGGAGGCCCAGGAGGCTGAGCACCGCGCCGACGTACATGAGCTGCACCGCCGCCCGGATGGAGGGCGGCTGGGGGACCCCGACGGGCGTGCGACCGGCCGTCGGGTGGCGGGGGAGGTCGTCGGAGGCCCACGGCCCCGGGGGTGGCGGCGGCGGCGGGACCGAGCCGGGCGGTGGGACCCCATCGGGCGGGCCGGACGTCGGGTCGCTCACGTGCTCCTCCAGCGGGCTCGGCGGTCGACGCCCCCACCATTCCCGCTGCGAGCCCCGGCCACACGGGATCTCGCCCGGCCACCGCCCGGTCGCCGGTAGCGTGCCCACATGCTGTTCGGCCGCGACAAGCAGCGCATGATCGGACCCGAGGAGGCGCTGCCCGGGCGCGAGCAGCGCCCCTTCGCCGTGCCCGCCACCCACGCCGTCCTGGGGACGCCCCTCGAGCCGCCCTTCCCGGCGGGCACGGAGCGCCTCGTCGTCGGCATGGGGTGCTTCTGGGGTGCCGAGCGCCTCTTCTGGCAGGTGAGCGGCGTCCACACCACGGCGGTGGGCTACGCCGGGGGGTACACGCCCAACCCCACCTACGAGGAGGTGTGCTCGGGCCGGACCGGTCACGCCGAGGTGGTGCTGGTCGTGTTCGACCCCACGGCGGTGGGCCTCGACGAGCTGCTGCGGGTGTTCTGGGAGGGCCACGACCCCACGCAGGGCATGCGCCAGGGCAACGACGTGGGGACCCAGTACCGGTCGTGCATCCAGGTGGCCGACGAGCGGCAGCGCAAGCTCGCCGAGGCCAGCCGCGACGCCTACCAGCGGCAGCTCACCGCAGCCGGCCACGGCGCCGTCACCACCGAGATCGTCGACGCTCCCCCGTTCTTCTACGCCGAGGGCTACCACCAGCAGTACCTCCACAAGAACCCCATGGGCTACTGCGGCCTGGGCGGGACCGGCGTCGCCTGCCCCGTAGGCCTGACGTAGGGCGGCCCGAGCGAAGACCGCACGGCTCCGAAGAGGCCAGGCGTCGCGGTGTACATGGTGTTCGTCGACGACTCGAGGCAGAAGCCCAAGCGTCCGGCTTCGTCGGTGACCTCGTCGCCGTGGGAGGCATCATGCTCGAAGCCGAGGCAGGTGCCGCCGCCGAGCAGGAGCTCAGCGAGCTCTGCAAGCGCACCGGCCTTCCCGACGGCGACGAGCTCAAGTGGTCTCCCCCGTCCACGGCATGGATGCGCAAAGGGCTCGTCGGCGACGATCGGCAGGCCTTCTTCGAGGACGTTGCGTGCATCCTTGCAAGCCACCACGCGACGGCCATCGCCGTGATGGAGGACAACGGCCGCGGGACGGCAACGGAGGCCGCCGACGCCGAGCACGACGTCGTCGAGCTGCTGTTCGAACGGATCACGATGATGCTCGGCGGGCTCCATCGGCGGTTGCAACGAGCCGGCCATGATGGCCGGTGGCAAGACGAAGCAACCGACCGATGGAGTGGTACCAGGATGGCAGGTGCGCGGCTGACGCGTGATGAACGCTCGCGGGTCGAGGCGGGGATCGCGGCTGGGGAGACGAACGGGGAGGTGGCCGGGGCGATCGGGCGGCACCGGTCGACGGTGGGTCGGGAGATCAGAGCTGGTGGCGGGCGGGCGCGGTACCGGGCGACCGACGCGCAGGCGGGAGCGACCCAGCGGGCGAAGCGTCCCCGTAAGCGACGCTGGCTGGTTCCGGCGAGCTCGCCGGGCTGGTGGCCGGCAAGCTGGCCCAGCGTTGGTCACCGCACGCGATCGTGGCGTGGCTGCGCGCCAACCACGGGCTGGGGGTGTGCGCGGAGACGATCTACCAGGCCTGCTACCAGGGCGTCGGGCTGTTCGCGGGGGCGTGGCGGCATCTGGTGTGCGGCCGGGCCCGCCGGCGGCCCCGGGCCCGCGCTGAGACCGCGAAGCGCAACGTGCTGGGCGACATCGTCAACCTGTCGGCCCGGCCCGCCGCGGCGGCGGACCGTACCGAGGCGGGCCACTGGGAAGGTGACCTGGTCAAGGGGGCGATGAACCGCTCGGGGGTCGTGACCCTCGTCGAGCGGGTTCTGCCTGGTCGGCGAGCTGATCGGCGACTGCGGCGCCGAGGCCACCCTCGCCGCGCTGAAGGTCCTCTTCGCCCGGGTGCCACCGCACCTGCGCCGGTCGCTCACCTGGGACCAAGGCCGCGAGATGGCCACCTGGCCGAAGGTCCAAGACGACGTCGACCTGCCCGTGTTCTTCTGCGACCCCCACTCGCCGTGGCAGCGGCCAACCAACGAGAACACCAACCGCCATCTACGCCGTTGGCTCCCGAAGGGCACCGACCTCTCTGTTCACACTAAAACCGGTCTGGACCTGATCGCTTTTAAGCTTAACACGATGCCCCGCCGCCTCCATAAATGGACATCCGCCGCCGACAGATATACACTAATTACTGATTGCAACAACCGCTAGAGCCCGCCCGCTGTTCGCCCGCACGGGACGGTGGCGCACCCAGCACTGGTGCACCTCGATCGTGGATGTCAGCGGGCCCTCCCAGCTCCTCGACGTCGTGGCCGGTCGAACCGCCGCTGCCCCCACCACACCACCTGGATCAACGCCCAGTCAGACCTCTGGCGGGCCGGCATCGCCTGGGGCGTGTTGGACCTGTCCGGCCCCTACCGCAAGACCTTCACCGACGCGCTCGGCCACGCCACCCAGGTCGCGGACCCCTTCCATGTGGTCAAGCTGGCGAACTCGAAGCTCGATGAGTGCCGCCGACGGGTCCAGCAGGACACCCTCGGCCACCGGGGCCGCAAGTCCGACCCGCTCTACCGGTCCCGCCGGCTGTTGACCCGTGCCGATGAACGCCTCGACGAGGCGGGCCGGGCCAAGCTGGTCGGGCTGCTCGAGGCCGGCGATCCCCGCGGCGAAGTGCGCCTCGCTTGGCACGCCAAGGAGACCATCCGGAGCGTCTACACGATCGACGACCCGACCCAAGCCGACGCGTTCGCCGCCGAGCTCGCCGACGACATGACCGACCCGGACCACCCGCCCGAGGTCCGCAGCCTGGGCAAGACGCTACGCCGCTGGCACGACCAGATCGTCGCC
>DASUJB010000057.1:0-3580 GCA_036279475.1 Acidimicrobiales bacterium
CGAAAGTGTCACTCACGACGCCAGGAACAGCGGCCCGGTCGACCGGGCCGCCCCACCACGAACCACCAAGGGTGGCTGCTACGCAGGGCGAAGCGGGCGAAGACTGAGGCGTGGTCGGGGACCGTGGCGTCTCGTCGGTGGGTGATGTGGACCAACTCCAAGGGTCACATCAGCTCGACCACATTCTGGTCAGCCGCGAGCGGTTGTTCACCGTCACTCGGCTGCTCAACGACGGCAAGGACCTAGCCTCTTGCTCGGGCCCCGGCCAGCAGCTCAGCCGCCCTGGCCGCGGTGGCGAGGCCGACCCCCTCGCGGGAGCCTTCGGCGGTGGGGTCGTGACCGGCCAGCTGGGTGCCGATGACGCGCACATTGCCCAGTACGGGCGCGCCCGCGCGGTCGACCGGGCGGAGCTCGCGGTTCACCCTGACGCCGGCCTGGGCCAGCCGATGCGAGCCGAAGAAGTCCGCGGCCAGGAACTCGGTACGGTGAGCGAAGCCATCGATGGGCAACCCGAGCACTGTCTCGGCCAGGGTGCCGTCGCGGTAGGTCTCGATCCCCCCGCCGGCCACGCCCCCCGTCGCCAGGACCACGTCGTCGCACGGGATCCGGACCGGGCCCGAGGCGCCCTCGCCGAGGACGGCCGTAACCCGGTCGCCGTCGCGCTCGGCCCCGATCGCCGGGAGCCCGAGCCGCCAGCCCACACCGAGTTCGCTTAGCCGCTCTCGCCAGGCGTCGAACAGCCGCAGCCCCGGAATCGACGGTGGCGGCAGGGCCGCCTCAACCACCCGGAGCCCGGCCAGCTCTTGGAGGTCGACCCACGCCTCGGCGGCGTTGGCGAGCCCGATCACGGCCGGGACCACGCACACGTCGGCGCCAGCGGCGGCGCGGCCGAGCGTGCCGGCCACCGCCCCGCGGAACTCCCTCCCGTCAAAGGCGCGGGCCAGCTCGACCGCGTTGACATGGCGTCCGCGGAATCCCTGGGGCAGCGGGATCTCGATCGGCACGGCGTCCAGGCCGATCCGGTGCAGCCGGTCGGCGCACAGGTGGGACGAGAAGTCCTCGAAGCCGGCAAAGCCGATGGCGGCGACCCGCCCGGCGAGGGCGCCGTCGCCCTGGGTCTGGAGCAGCGCGGTGGTGCGCCGGGTCCCGATGCCCGTGATCTGGCTGCGGTTGACGGCCGGGTCGCCGACCAGCTCGATGCCGGCCCGGTCGGTCAGCGCCCGCACGTGCCCGATCCCGGCCAGCAGCGCGCCCTCGCCGACCAGCGAGTACGGGTGCCCGTCGGGTAGCCGGCCGAGTGCTTCCAACGGGCGTTCCACGGGTTCCCCCGCCCCCGCCTCGTCCCCGGCCGGCAGGCGCCCCAGCACGTCGATCCCGCCGGCGGCCCAGTGCGTGAAGCCGTGACCGCGCGCGATCACCTGGACCTGCCGGCCTGCCTCGGCCAGCATGGCCGCTGCCGCCAGCCCGGACGGGCCGGCCCCGATGACCACGACGTCGGCGCCCATCACCGGCCCCCTTCGGTCGGCTCCGGGAGCGGCCCGCGGGGGCCGCCGGGCGGCCCCGCGTCGGTGGCCCGGCGCCCCTCGGTGTCGCCGGTCAGGCCCTCCCCGCCGACCCCACGCCCCGGGCCGGCCTGGCGCGGCCCAGACCAGTCGTCGCCCGTGGCGGCCGCCTGGATCTGCTCGTCCTCGCCCGGCTCCCGCTCCACCGTGTCCAGGGCGAGGATGCCGCGGTAGATCGCGTCGTTGCGCAGCGCCTGGACCGCCGCCTGGCCCCAGGCCACTGCTCGCAGCCCGCGCCAGCGCTCCTGCATGAACAAGCGCAGGTTGGCCAGCGGGTCACCGACGTCCGGCCGCCTGGCCGCGACGACGGCGGCGGCACGCCAACCGCACCCGCCGCCCTGGGTAGGTCCGAAGCCGAGCCGGTACTGGCGGCGCAGGTCGTCAAGCTGGGTCACGCCGGCCCCGACGGCCTCCTCGATGGTGCGGCGGGTGATCAGCTCGCACTCGCAGGCCAGCGGGCCGTCGGCCTGCCCGGCAGCGGCCGACGGGCGGGCCAGCGGGCGGGTGGGCTGACGGATGCCCTGCTCGGCGCCGGGCAGGGGCGTGATCGCGGTCATGCAGGGACGCTCCTCGCCACGCTTGGCGACCATGACGTCCACGACCTTCTGGGCCATCTGCCTGGAGGTGGTGAGCTTGCCACCCACGATCGACAGCAAGTTGGGCACTCCATCCCCGGGCTCGTGGTCCAGGACGGTGAAGGTGCGGCTGACGCTGCGGCCGTGCCCGCCCGCTTCGCCCTGGACCGGGTCGTACAGGGGCCGGTGGCCGCTGTAGGCGCGCAGGGCGCGGCCGTGGGCGATGGCGGGTACCAGCTTGGCTGTCTGGTCGATGATCAGGTCGATCTCCAGCGGGGCGACGCTGGGATCGTCGGCGTCGTCGGCCTCGGTCGATGTGGTCCCGAGGATCGCCGCGTCGTAGGCCGGCACGATGATGTCGCCGTCGGTCGGCATGCGGCAGTGGGTGACCAGCGAGCGCACGTAGCGGCCGGCCATCACGACCATGACACCCTTGTCCGGGACCATCCGGAACGGGGCCCCGGCCATGGCACCAATCCGCCCGGCCCAGGCCCCAGCCGCGTTGATCACCCAGCGGCAGCCGATGGTCCGGCCCCTGCCGCCGACCAGGTCATGGACGCGGACCGCGCTGACCCGACCGTCGCCGTCGCGCTCGAAGCCGACGACCGGGTGGTGCACCAGGACCCGGCCGCCTCTGGCCTCGGCGCCGTAGGCCATTGACCACAGCAGCCTCCAGGCGTCCATGCTGCCATCGGTCGGCACCCAGAAGGCCCGCTCGATCCGGTCGGTAAGGGCCGGCTCCTCGCGACGGGCCGCGGCCGGGTCGACCTCCTCGCACGGCACGCCGGTCTCGGCACAGCCGGTGACGAAACGGTCGCCGTAGCCCAGATCGTGCTCGGGCAACAGGATGAAGAAGCCGCCTGTGTCCTCGATGGTATGCGGCGCGATCCGGCGCAGGACGGCGTTCTCCTCGACGCACTCGCGGGCCGACGGCAGGTCGTTGACCGCGTACCGGGCGCCCGAATGCAGCTCGCCGTGCCAGCGCCCCGATGTGCCCGTCCCCAGGTCGGAGCGGTCCACCAGGACCGCCTCGATACCGCGCAGGGCCAGGTCCCACAACACGGCCGTCCCGGTGGCGCCCCCGCCGATCACCACGACGTCGGTCTCGCGCAGCATCGCCTGCTCCCTTCGCGGCCAGCGCCCGTCGTACCAAGCGTACTGCCGCGCTGGGGGGGCACTGTTGCGTTGAGCCGGAATGTGCCGGGGAATCCCAGCAAAGTGGAAGCTCTCCTTCATGGAAGGGCGCCAAGAAAGGGTCGAACCACTCGACCGTGCCCATGATCTGTCGTCTCTTAGCAGCGAAGTGGAGGCAGTCGCACGGGTGATCGCTCAATGCAACAGTGCCTGGGGAAGGCTGGGTCGAGCTGTGGCTGCGCCTGTCCTGCGGCTGGGTGGCATGCTCGGATGACTCACCAAACCAGCACGCCAAAGCCCACTACGAAG
>DASUJB010000058.1:0-22785 GCA_036279475.1 Acidimicrobiales bacterium
CGCCGTGAGGTCCCGGCCGCGGTGGGCGTGTTCGTCGGCGTGCTGCTGTCGCTCCAGGTCTTCCTACTGACCGTGGGCCTCGACGCCCTGCTGGCGGACGACGACGGCCTCGCCTGGGTCACCGCCGTGCTGTCCGTGCTCCTCGTCGGCGGGTCGGCGGCCTTCTACCGCTTCCTGCGATGACGATCGGCGACTCCCCGCAACGCTCCCGCCCCCCGAGCGGGGACATGGCGACCGTCGTGGGCGGCCTGGCCCGACGGGCCCGGCTGCCGGCGCTCACCGAGCGCCACGACTCGACGCTGGTGCTGGGCCTGTTCGCCTTCCTCAACGGGCTGGTCTCCATCGGCGCGATGGCCCTGGTGGCGCTCGTGACCCGCCAGCCGTTCGTCTTCCCGTCGCTCGGCCCCACCGCCTTCCTGCTCTTCTACACGCCGCTGGTCCCGGCCGCGTCACCGCGCAACGCCCTCGGTGGTCACGCCATCGGGGCGGCCGCCGGCTACCTGGCGCTCCTCGCCTTCGGGTTGACCGACGCGGCGCCGGCGCTGGCCACCGGCGTCACGGGTGCCCGGGTGGGCGCGGCCGCGCTGTCGCTCGGCCTGACGAGCGGGGCGATGGTGTGGGCCCGGGTGCCGCACCCACCGGCCGGGGCCACCACCCTCATCGTGTCGCTCGGCATCCTGCGGCAGCCCGAGCAGCTCGTCGTGCTGATGGTGGCGGTCGCCCTCCTCGTGGTCCAGGGCTGGGCCATCAACCGGCTGGCGGGCATCCCCTACCCGGTGTGGCGGCCGTCGCCACCGGGCTCCTGACCCCGCCCCCCGACGTCACGTCGCTCGCTCCCGCCACGCCGGGGAGGCACCATGGCGGTCGTGGAGAGCACCGGCACGAGGGTGGCCCAGCTGTGGCGGTACCCCGTCAAGTCGATGGCGGGCGAGCGGCTGGAGCAGGCCCGCGTGGGCGAGCTCGGCATCGAGGGCGACCGGGGCTTCGGCCTCGTCGACCGGGACACCGGCATCGTGCTCACCGCCCGGCGGGTGCCCGAGCTGCTCCTCGCCCGTCCCCTGCTCGACGGGGGCCGCGACCGGCCCCGCATCGAGCTGCCGGACGGGACGGTGACCGACAGCGACGACGTGCTGTCGTCGTGGCTGGGTCGCCGGGTCGAGCTGCGCCGCCCCCGCCCCGGCGAGCGCGGGCGCTACGAGGTGGCCCGCAACGACGACCGCCCCGACGGTGAGTGGGTCGGCTGGGAGGGCCCGGCCGGGGTCTTCCACGACTCGGCCCGGGTCCAGCTGTCCCTCACCAGCGAGGCGGCCCTCGGGGGATGGGACGTCCGCCGGTTCCGGCCGAACGTCGTCCTGGCCGGTGGCGACGAGCGCGACCTCGTCCACCGGCGGGTCCGCGTCGGCGACGTCGAGCTGGCTGTGGTGAAGGAGATCGGGCGGTGCGTCGTGGTGACCCGGGCCCAGCCGGGCCTCGAGCGTGACAAGGGCGTGCTCGTCCGGGTCCACCGGGACCGGGGGGGCAAGCTCGGCGTCGGGGCGTTGGTCCGCGCCACCGGCACGATCGCCGTCGGCGACGCCGTCGAACGCGTCGGCTGACGCCGCCACGGGCGGTCCGTGGCCGGCGGGGCGGGGCGGCCGGCCGGCCCGCGGTGCCGCTGGTGCGCCCGGCCGCGTCGACCCGGGTGGCGGTTCCGGTAAGGTCGACCATTGGGCCCGGGACCCGGTGACCGGTCCCGGGCAGGGACCTCCGGCGACTCACCGGGCCGACACCCGGCACCGCCTCGCCGCGGTGGCGACGACGGCGACCTCAGGAAAGGCGACCATGTCCGAACCCGACCTCCCCATGCCGGAGCCGAAGCCCATCGACGAGAAGAACTGGCTGCAGCTCCGCGACCTGGCCGAGCGGGCGGTCCTGCGGGGCCACCCCTACGAGGGCAAGGAGCGGTGCAGCAACTGCCTCTACTACCTGAACGCCGACGACGACATCTCGTACTGCTGGCACCCCCAGCTGCGCATCCTCGTCGGCGGCGACTGGTGGTGCCAGTGGTGGGAGGCCGTCCCCGAGGGCTGACGGCCGCGCGCCGCCCCCGGGCGCGGGCCGCCACGCCGGCGCCGGGTCATGCCGGCTCGGGACGGCCGCGTCGCGCCGGCTCAGGACCGCATGCGGTCGACGAGGCGGAGCAGGCGCTCGTGGAGGTCCTCGGCGGAGCCGGCGTGGCGCCCGCCGTGGCCGGGCAGCAGGTGGGAGAACCGGTGATGGCGGGCCAGGCGCGCCAGCGACGTGGCCTGCTCCGACCACGAGTACCAGCACACCCCCCGGTAGGCGGTGAGGTCCCCGCGCTCGTCGCTCCACGCCAGGGAGTCCCCGGAGAAGAGCCAGGTCTCGTCGAGCAGGTAGGCGACCGATCCCCGGGTGTGCCCGGGGACGGGGACGGCGAGCAGCCCCGGCACCACCTCCCGCTCGCCGACCAGCGTGTCGGTCGCCCACGGGGCGGCGTCCCGGTCGTCGGCGTGGATCCACGAGCGCGCCCCGAAGCGGTCGGCCCACCGGCGCCCGTCGGCCACGTCGTCGCGGTGGGTGAGCGCGACGTGGCGGACACCGCCGAGGTCGGCGAGGGGACGGGCGAGGGCCTCGGTGAACCGGGGCGAGTCCACCATCACGTTGCCGTCGGGGCGCACCACCAGCCACGCCGAGGCCCCGAAGCTCTCCTCGGCGCAGTAGCCGAGGTCGAGCACCCCGGAGCCCGGCTCGACCTCCCGCGGGTAGAGCCGCCCCGGTCGCGGGCGCCGGGACGCCGTCCCGATGGAGCGGGTGGGGCAGGCCTGGGCGGCGAGCCAGGCGTCGAGCTCGTCGTCGTCCCCGGGTTGGCGCCGGACCAGGGAGAGACCGCCGCCGTCGGCGAACAGGGCGGGCGCCACCTCCCGGCACGTCGCGCAGTCGATGCAGCGGGTGTCCACGAACCAGTCACCGGCCGCGCTCGCGGGGTTGCGGAGGTCGACCCTCGCCACACGGGAACGCTACCGGCCCCCGGGCGGGGACGGGTGGGGTGGGGCGACCATGCGGTTGCGGATGGTGCCGACCCCCTCGACCCAGCTCTCCAGCACCTGGCCGGGTCGGAGGAAGCGCGGAGGGTGGCGGCCGATGCCCACCCCGGCCGGCGTGCCCGTGAAGAGGAGGTCGCCGGGAAGCAGGGGCACCACGGCCGACAGCTCGGCCACCAACCGGGGCACGGTGAACACCATGTCGGCGGTGCTGCCCTCCTGGACGACCTCCCCGTCGAGGCGGCAACCCAGCGCCAGGCGGTCGGGATCGTCCAGCTCGTCGGGGGTCACGAGCCAGGGGCCGATGGGAGCGAAGCCCCGGTAGGACTTGCCGAGGCAGAACTGGCCACCGGCGGCCGACTGCAACGTGCGCTCGGAGATGTCCTGGCCCACCGCCAGCCCGGCCACGTGGGCCCAGCCGTCGGCCTCGGCCACCCGGTCGGCGCGGGCGCCGATCACCGCCACCAGCTCGACCTCCCAGTCGGTGGTGTCGGTGGGCACCTCGACGTCCCCGAACGGCCCGTTGACGGCCGCGGGGAACTTGGTGAAGGTGGCCGGCACGGCCGGGACCGGACGTCCCGACTCGGCGGCGTGGGCCCGGTAGTTCAGCCCGATGGCGAACACCTGGGCCGGCCGGGGGACCGGGGGGCCCAGGTGGGCGGGATCGAGCGGCACCGCCCGGCGCCGGTCGAACCCGGCAGCGGTGGCCACGAAGGCCGGCCAGGACGCGAACAGCGCCTGCACGTCGGGGCCGAAGCGCCCGCCCGACGCCTCGGCCACGTCGATGCCGCCGGACCCGGTGACCACCGTGGCCCGACCGTCGAGGTTCGCCAGCTTCACGTTCGCCTCCGGTCGCCGCTGCCGCGGGCAGCCCCCCGCTCCGGGCCGGGCGCCGCCCGGAGGCCAGGATGCCAGACGGCCGGCGCGGTCCCGACCGGTCCCCGGCGCCGGACGGCGCCCGGGCCGGCCGCGCCGCTCAGCTCCCGGCGGGGGAAGAGGTCGTCACCTCCGGCTCCACCCACGCCGGTCGCTGGGTGACCCAGTACAGGTAGGCGAGGGACGGCACGACGGTGACGGCGGCGAGGGCGAACACCACGACCAGAGCCCACAGGGTGGGGCGCGCCCCGGCCGCGGCATCGATCTCGACCACGTCCACGAGCAGCCACGGGTGCTGGCCCACGCCCCACCCGGCGACGACGGCGGCGACCGCCGCGCCGGCGCCCAGGCGGGCCAGCCCGTAGCGGCGCCGCCACACCATGACGAGGGCCAGCACCCCACCGGCCGCCGACACGAGGATGAGGGGCAGCGCCTTGCCGGTGAGGCCGTCGAACAGCTCGGGCGCGTCGTCCTCCAGGGGCACGATGGCGGCCAGGGCGGCCACCCCGGCCACCGCCCCGGCACCGAGGGCACGGCGGCGGAAGCCCTCGGCGAGGTCGTGGGCACGGCGGCGGTCGGCCTCCCGGGCCAGGTAGACGGCGGCCAGGAACGAGCAGGTGACGACGGCGAGGGCGCCGCCGATGAGCGACGTGGCCCCCGTCCACGAGGACCAGCGGTCGCCGTGGCCGTCCAGCGGGACCCGACCCGACGCCACCGCCCCGGCGATGGCCCCGAAGAAGAACGGCGTGACCACGGACGAGACCGCGAACATCACGCCGTGGAGGCGGGCCTGGCGCAGCGACGGCGACGTCTTGCGGAAGGCGAAGGCGCCACCCCGCAGGACGATGCCCAGGCCGGCGAGGGCGAAGGGCACCGACAGGGTCTCCATGGTGGCCGCGAACGCCCGGGGGAACGCCGTCCAGAAGTAGACGATCACGAAGATGAGCCAGACGTGGTTGGCCTCCCACACGGGCCCGAGGGCATCGTCGATGAGCAGCCGGGTCGGGCTGCCCTTCCGGGCTCCGCCGGCGCCGAGGTCCCACAGCCCGGCACCGAAGTCGGCACCGGCGAAGAGGGCGTAGAGGACGACGCCCAGGAACATGATGGCCGCCACCACCTCGGCCAGGCTCACCGTGCCACCTCCCCACCCGGCACGGCCGGTGGCGGGCCGTAGGGCGTCGGCAGGTCGGCGGCGTCGCCCTCCCGCCAGCGGCGGGCCATCGACCTCAGCACGAGGATCGCCACCACGCCCATCGAGGCGTAGACGGCCACCAGCGCGGCCAGCGCCAGCCACACGCCGCTCCCGGTGGTGACCGCCTCGTCGATGCGCATGACCCGGTGGGCGATCCACGGCTGGCGCCCCACCTCGGTGGTGACCCAGCCCAGCTCCAGCGCCAGGATCGAGGCGGGCCCGGCGGCGGCGGCCAGCCACAGGAACCGCCGGGACCCGAGCCATTCGTGCCCCCGTCGCCTGGCGATCCAGTAGGCGGCCCCCAGCACCAGCAACCCCACGCCGATGGCCACCATGAGCTGGAACGACCAGTGCACCATCGTGGCCAAGCCGTCGTCGGGGCGCTCGTCGGAGGCGAAGGCGTCGAGGCCCGTCACCTCCCCGCCCACCCCGCCCCGGGCGAAGAACGAGCCGAGCCGGGGGACCTCCACCCCGTAGCGCACCTCCCCGTCCGCCAGGACCCCCCCGACCACCAGGGGTGCCTCCCGGCGGGTCTCGGTGGCCAGCTCCATGGCGGCCAGCTTCGAGGTCTGCTCGTTGCCGACCCGCATCCCGGCGAGGTGCCCCGTCACCGGCTGGAAGAGCGCGGCCACGGCGGCGAAGGCGAAGGGGACGGCGAAGCCGATGCGGTGCTGGCGGTCGTCGCGCCCCCGCAGCAACCCGACGGCGTAGACGGCGGCGACGGTGAAGCCCACGAGCATGACGGCCGCCAGCCACATGTGGGCGAACTGCAACCACACGGCATGGTTGAACATGGCGGCCAGCGGGTCGGCGTCCACGACCTCACCCCCCTCGAGCCGGAAGCCGGAGGGTGCGTTCATCCAGCCGTTGACGGCGATGATGCAGAACGTGCCCACCACGCCGGCGGCGGCGATCGGCACCAGCATCATGCGGTGCTGGAGCGGGGGCAGCCGGTCCCAGCCGTAGAGGTAGATGCCCAGGAAGATCGCCTCGACGAAGAAGGCGATGCCCTCGAGGGCGAACGGCATGCCGATCACGTCCCCGTAGGTGCCCATCAGCTCGGGCCACAGCATGCCCATCTCGAAGCTGAGGATCGTGCCCGACACGGCCCCCACGGCGAAGAGCACCGCGGCCACCTTCGACCAGCGCTTGGCCAGCACGAGGGCGGCGGCGTCGTCGTGCCGGTGGGCCCGGCGGTGCACGACCCAGATCATCATGGGCAGGGCGACCCCGAAGCAGGCGAGGACGATGTGCGATCCCAGCGAGACCGTCATCATCCAGCGCGCCGGCAGCAGGGAGGTGGGGGGGTCGGCGGCAACGATCAACCCGGTGACCACCGGGGCGCCTCCTTGGGAGATGGCCCGCCATGGGGAGCGGGCGCCACCCTAGGCGAGGAGGCGTCGCCCGTCGCCAATCCCGGCGGACCGCCGGAGGCGGCCCGGCCCGTCACCCGTCGCGGTGGCCGGGGCCGCGCCGGCACACGGCGAGGAACAGCGGGTAGCGCGCCCCGTCCCGCACGACGTGGTGGCAGGGGCGGAAGGAGACGTCGACGAAGCCGGCCGCCAGTAGCCGGGCGGCCAGCGCGGGGCGGGCGAACCCGCGGTGGCCGGCGAAGCCGTCCCCGTGGAAGGACCCGTCCTCCTCTTCGAGGTCGACCACGCACAGGTGGCCGCCGTCGGCCAGCAGGGCGGCGAAGGCCGACAGGACCGGGTCCAGCTCGGGGATGTGGTGGAGCGCCATCACGGTGACCACGAGGTCGAAGAGCTCGTCGGGCGGCGGCTCGACGGCCAGGTCGACGTCCCACAGGCGGGCGTCGGGGAGCGTGCCGGCGTCGATCTTGGACTGCACGACGGCACGCATCCCCGCCGACGTGTCGGCCAGGGTGACGGGGCCGACGTGGGGCCGGAGGGCCTGGGTGACCAGACCGGTGCCGGCGCCGTACTCCAGCAGGCGGGTCGAGCGGTCGAGCGGGACGGCGGCCCGGACCGCGTCGGCCACGACCCGGGCTCGCTCGACCTTGGCAGGATCGGCGTCCCACGTGGCGGCCTTGTCGTCGAACATGTCGGTGCTCATGAGTGCCTCCTCGGCGGGACGGTAGCGTCCGGCCGTGCCGACGCCGCCGCCCACCGGGCGCCCCGAGCCATGCGCCGGCGACCGGGCCCCGAGGGCCGGTCGCCGCCGCCACGACGGTCGCCGGGCCGGCGGTCGGGAGCCGGGCCCGAACCGGTGCCTCCGGCTCCGTCGGGCCTGGCGGCGGTGGGCGGGGGGGCTGGCCGTCGCGTCCGTGGTCGCCGGCTCGTCGTGCTCGGGGGGTACCACGCCCGGCCCCGAGCCGGGGGAGGACCGCCCCGGCGGCGGCCGCCCCGCCACCACGGCGCCGGCCGGCCTGGCCGTCCCCGGGGGCGTCACCGTGCGGAGGGGCCTCGCCTACGGGACCGGGGCGGTGGCGGCGCCGCCCGGCGAGCGGCGAGCCGACCTGCTCCTCGACCTCTACCTGCCGGCCGGCGGCACCGGCAGCGACCTCCGGCCCGCGGTGGTCCTCGTGCACGGTGGCGGCTTCGTGGGGGGCAGCCGGGCCGACGCCGGCGTCGTGCGCGTCGCCACCGGCCTGGCGGAGCGGGGCGTGGTCACGGCCAGCATCGACTACCGGCTGCTCGGCCAGCGGCCCCGGCCGTCACGCCGCGTGGCCCCTCTGGCCGGGGCCGCGCCGGCCAGCGCCGTGGCCGTCGCCGCCGACGACACGTTGACCGCGCTGGACTGGCTGGCGGACGAGGCGGCGGACCTCGGGGTGGACCCGGAGCGCCTGGGCCTGGTGGGGTCCTCGGCCGGCGCCGTCACCGTCGACCTCGTCGCCTACGCCCTCGACGACCACGGGATCGACGCCCCCAGCCTGCGGGTGGTCGGCAGCCTGTGGGGCGGCCTGGCCGTCCCCGGGCGCGGCGGGACGGACCCGGTCGAGCAGCTCGAGGCGGGGGAGGCCGCCCTCTTCGCCGTGCACGGCGACGCCGACGACCAGGTACCGGTCGAGATGTCCGACCGGTTGGTGGCGCGTGCCCGGGCCGAGGGCGTCCCCCACGAGTACCACCGGCTGGCCGGCGGCGGGCACGGCTACCCGGCGTCGGGGTTGTTCACCACCCCGGTCGGCGGGGGGTCGACCAGCTACGACCGCCTCCTGGCCTTCGTCCTGCGGGCGCTGGCACCCGCCCCTCAGGCCGCGGGCGGCGGGACGTCGAGGGCGGCGGCGAGCACGGCGGCCACCCCGGAGGCGTAGGCCTCCGTGGCCGCCGACCCCAGCTGCACCACCGACATCAGCAGGGACAGGCAGATCGAGACGATGCCGTTGGCCACCGCCTCGGCGTCGATGTCGGGCCGGACCGTGCCGCCCGCCTGCTCGGTGCGCAGGCGCTCGGTGCAGGCCTTGCGCAGCTCGTGGAGGGCGGGGATCTCCACCACCCGAGCCGTCACCTCGGGCTCGAGGCCGGCCAGGAGGCGACGGGCGAGCGGGTGGCGCTCGACCGCGTCCACCAGGGTGAAGATGAGGGTGTGGCGCCAGTCGCCGGTGCCGAGGTCGTCGAGGACGTGGGACACCCCCTCGGCGATGACGGCGGCGGCGTCGTGGTCGACCGCCGCCAGGAAGAGCGCCTCCTTGCTGTCGAAGTAGGCGTAGGCCACCGTCCCCCCGACACCGGCGTCACGAGCGATGGTGGCCACCGACGTGGCCCGGTAGCCGTCGCGCCCGAAGCGTTCGACGGCGGTCTCGAGGATGGCCCGCCGGGTGAGCTCACCCTTGGAGGGGGCGGGGCTCCCGGGGTGCGCGGATGGGGGGGGAGCGGCCATCGGGTGGCAGGGTACCAGTGTTGAGCGATTGAGCAGATCTCTCAATCCGTCTAAGATGGCGGCCCAGCGACCAGCCGACCAACTGGAGAACCCATGACCGACCACGCGGCCTCGCGGACCGGCGAGCCCACCCCCGCCCCGGTCGAGGACGGCTCGTCCCGCCGCACCGTGCCCACCCGCCGCATCTCGTTCGACGGATCGCTCGGCGACGTGCCGCGCCACTTCGCGGCCGGCGGGGACCTGGTGCTCAGCCACCTGGCCGCCGTCCTGTCCTCGCTCTTCCCCGACGGCGAGGACTTCTTCGTCCGCTCGGTGCGCCAGCACCGCGACCGCATCACCGATCCCGCGCTCAAGCGGGACGTCGCCGGGTTCATCGGCCAGGAGGCGGTGCACGGGCGCGAGCACCGCGCCCTCAACGACCGGCTCGCCCAGCTCGGCTACCCGACCAGGCGGTTCGAGCGCATCACGCGGGCCTCCCTCGGGCTCCGGGAGCGGCTGGCCTCCCCGGTCGCCAACCTGGCTGCCACGGCCGCCCTCGAGCACTTCACGGCCACCCTCGCCCAGCTGCTCCTGTCCGACCCGGAGGTCCGGGCGCTGTTCGGCCACCACGAGGTGCGGGACATCTTCGTGTGGCACGCCCTCGAGGAGTCCGAGCACAAGGCCGTGGCCTTCGATGTCTACAAGGCCGTCGGCGGCAGCGAGCGCACGCGGGTGTGGACCATGAACATCGTCACCGTGGGGTTCCTGGTCGGCACCGCCCTCATGACCCTCGACTCGCTCCTCCACGACCGTGCCACCTACCGTCCCGGTGCTCTCCGGGCGAGCTGGCGCCGGTTCCGCCGCTCGCCGCTGATGCGACCCGCCCTGTGGCGCCAGCTCCGCGACTACAACCGCCCCGACTTCCACCCCGACGACGTCGACACCACCGAGCTGGTGGCCCGGTGGCGCGCCGAGCTGTTCGGTGCGGCCGGCACGCTCAACGGCAAGCTGGCCTCGACCGCAGCCTGAGGCCCCACCCCTTCGCCGCCCCCCAAGGAGACCCGCCGTGACCACCTCCGTGAGCGACGCCGCCGGGGCCCCGCCCGCCGCCGACGTCGAGCACCTCGACGTCCTCGTGATCGGGGCCGGCCTGTCCGGCATCGGTGCCGGGATGCACCTCCAGGCCAAGTGCCCCTGGGCCAGCTACGCCATCTTCGAGGCACGGGACGCGATCGGCGGCACCTGGGACCTGTTCCGGTACCCCGGCGTCCGTTCCGACTCCGACATGTTCACCCTCGGCTACTCGCTGCGCCCCTGGGACCGACCGGAGTCGATCGCCGCCGGCCCCGAGATCCTGCGGTACATCCGCGAGTCGGCCACCGAGTCCGGGGTCGCCGACCACGTCCGCTTCCACCACCGCGTGCTGCGGGCCGACTGGTCCACGGCCGACGCCCGTTGGACGGTCACGGCCCAGCGCGGCGACACGAGCGAGACCGTCGTGGTGACCTGCGGCTTCCTGCTGTCCTGCTCCGGCTACTACCGCTACGACCAGGGCTACACGCCCGAGTTCCCGGGCCGGGACGACTTCCGGGGCACGATCGTGCACCCGCAGGCCTGGCCCGACGACCTGGACCACCGCGGCCGGCGGGTGGTGGTCATCGGCAGCGGGGCCACCGCCATCACGCTGGTCCCGGCCCTGGCCGCCGAGGCCGGTCACGTCACGATGCTGCAGCGCTCGCCCACCTACGTCGCCTCGCTCCCCGCCACCAACCCCTTCATGGGCGTGCTCCACTCCGTGCTGCCCCGCCGGTGGGCCGACAGCGCGGCCCGGTGGGTGAACGCCGTGGCCACCCAGGCCTTCTTCCAGCTCAGCCAGCGGCGGCCCGCTTTGGTGAAGAGGATCCTGCGGAAGGGGGTCGAGCGCCAGCTCCCGGAGGGCTACGACGTCGACACCCACTTCACGCCCCGGTACGACCCCTGGGACCAGCGCCTGTGCCTCGCCGCCGACGGCGACCTCTTCCGGGCCATCCGCGAGGGTCGGGCGTCGGTGGTGACCGACACCATCGAGCGCTTCACCCCGACCGGCATCGCCCTCGCCAGCGGCGCCCACCTCGACGCCGACATCGTCGTCACCGCCACCGGGCTCGACCTGCTGTTCCTCGGCGGGACCGCCGTCACCGTCGACGGCGTCGACCCCGACATCCCCCACCGGCTCACCTACAAGGGGATGATGGTGGAGGGCGTGCCCAACCTGGCCGTCGCCATCGGCTACACCAACGCCTCCTGGACGCTGAAGTGCGACCTGACCTGCGACCGGGTGTGCCGCATGCTCAACCACATGCGGGCCACGGGCCTGCGGCAGGCCACCCCGGTCAACACCGATCCCGACCTCGATCCCCAGCCCCTCCTGGGGCTGTCCAGCGGCTACGTGCAGCGGGCGGTCGACCGCTTCCCCAAGCAGGGTTCGCGGGCCCCCTGGCTCATGCACCAGAGCTACCTGCGCGACTACCGTGCGCTGCGCATGGGTGGGATCGAGGACGAGGCCATGGTGTTCTCCAACCCCGGGCCCCGGCCGGGCCGGCGGCTCGAGCCGTCGGTGACGGGCTGAGGGGGCCGGGGTGCACCTCACGAGCGGTCGGGTGGCCGCCATCACCGGGGCGGGCTCGGGCATCGGCCGGGCCCTGGCCGAGGACCTGGCCGGACGGGGCCTGGGCCTGGCCCTGTGCGACATCGACCGGCAGGGGCTCGACGAGACCGTGGAGCGTTGCGAGGGCCGGGGCGTGAAGGTCACCGCCGACCGGGTGGACGTGGCCGACCGTGCCGCGGTGTTCGCCTGGGCCGACCGTGCCGTCGCCGACCACGGGGCCGTGCACCTCGCCGTCAACAACGCCGGCGTGGCGCTGGGCGCGCCCATCGAGACGATGTCCTACCAGGACTTCGAGTGGCTGATGGGCATCAACTTCTGGGGCGTGGTCCACGGCACGAAGGCCTTCCTGCCCCATCTCTTGGCGGCTGGCGAGGGCCACATCGTCAACATGTCGAGCGTCTTCGGCCTCATCAGCGTGCCGTCCCAGGCCGCCTACAACGCCGCCAAGTTCGCGGTGAGGGGCTTCACCGACGCGCTGCGCATGGAGCTGGAGATCGCCGGCCGGCCGGTGTCCTGCACGACGGTCCACCCGGGCGGCGTCAAGACCAACATCGCCCGCACCGCCCGGGTCGACCCCGGGGTGGCCGAGCTGACCGGCGAGGTGGTCGAGGACGCCGGCGCCGGGTTCGACAAGGTGGCCCGCACGACGCCCGCCGCGGCGGCCGCCCAGATCCTCGCCGGTGTCGAGCGCAACCGGCGTCGCGTCCTGGTGGGCCGCGACGCCACCGTCATCGATCTGGTGGCACGGCTGCCGGCCGGCCTCTACCAGAGGGCGGTGGTGGCGGGGGCCCGGCAGCGGCGTCGCCGGGCCCGGAGGTCGCGGTCGGCGTGAGCCGTCCGGGCGCGCCGCTCCCCGGCTGCTCGGCCGGGCCGTCGGTGAGACCCGGGACGTCGGCCGTGCACCCGAGGACGTCGGCCGAGGCGTCCGGGACGTCGACGACCTCTGCCGCGGGGGCGTCCCCGGCGGCGGCGCCCCCGGGTGAGGCGTCGATGGGCGCCGTGCTCTGCGACCGGCGTCCCAGCTCGTCGAGCACCGCCAGGCCCATCACCGCCAGTGCCACCCCGTAGCCGACGCCCCCCACCCCGTACACCGCGTACCCGACGAGGGCCACCACCCACGGCACCAGCAGGCCCACGTGCACGCTGCGGGCGGAGATCCGCCGCCGGACATAGAAGGAGTCGCCGAGCTGGCAGGCGAGGACGACCGCGGCGGTCACCACGGCGGCGGCATCGGACCTCAGCGCCAGGACCAGCAGCACCAGGGGCAGCGACCCGAGCACGAGGCCGACGTGGGGCAGCAGGCCCATCACGCCGGCGGCCAGGCCCAGGGCGGCGGGGGAGGGCACGTCGAGGAGCGCGGCGGCGCCCGTCACCGACAGGCCGACCACCACGCCGAGGGCGACGGTCAGCAGGACGGCCCGGCGTGACCGTTGCACGGCCCTGGTCACGATGTCGGCGACCTCGCGGCGCACCCGCGGGTCGGGCAGGAGGTCGACCGCCCCCCGGGCCAGGGCGGGCCCGTAGGACATCAGGAAGAGGGTGAGGATGCCGCCGACGAGGTAGGTGGGGGCCGTCCCGGCGGTCGACTCCAGCACGTCGTCGGTGCCGGTGACCCGGTCGTCGAGGGCGTCGACGAACATGTCGACCCGGCGGGAGGCGTCGACGTCCCGGGCGGTCCGGCCCACCGAGTCGTCGCGGCTCTCGAGCTCGCCGGCCGCCTCGCGTGCCGACTCGCCCAGGCGGTCGACCCCCGACGACAGGTCGTCGAAGGCCACGTAGATGGCCAGCCACGTGACCGTGGCCGCCACCAGCAGGGCGACGAGGACGGACAGGATGCGGGGCAGCCGCCGGTCGAGCACGTCGACGACCGGGTCGATCAGCACGGCGGCGACGGCCGCGGCGACGGCCCACGACAGGGGCTGGTGGGCCGCCACGAGGAACCGGCGGGCGACGACCACGAGCACCGCCACCGCCACCCCCGCCACGATCGTGCGGGACGAGATGCGCACCACCCGACGGGCAGGCTCGGGCGAGGCGGCGGGCACCGACGTACCGTACCGGCGGCAGGGCGCCGGGGGCGCCCGGGACCGGTTGGCCTCGCCTACGGTGGCGGGATGGTCGACGTGGACGACGGGCGGCAGCCGGCCCCCGAGGGCCCACCCGAGGATCTGCCCCTCGTCGTGGAGGTCGACCCCTGGACGTTCGTGGTCGTCGGCGGCGCCGCCCTCGCCACCATGGCCGCCTTCGCCGTCACCGAGATGGCTGGCGACGTCCTCACCGGCATCGGGGTGGGGATGCTGGTCGGCGTGGCGCTCTCGCCGGTCGTCGGCGCCGTCCAACGGCGGTGGCGCACATCGCGGGGCCTGGCCGTGGCGGTGGTCGGTGCCGGCCTGTCGATCGCCTTCGCCGCCCTGGTCACGGTGGTGGCCCCCGCCGCCGTGGCCCAGCTGCGGGACTTCAGCGACGAGCTGCCCTCGACCGTGCGGGACATGTACTCGTGGCCGATCGTGGGAGAGCGCCTCGACGAGTCGGACGCGGCCCAGGGGATCCAGGACTGGATCGAGGACCTGCCCGCCGACGTGGACGATGCCACGTTGGCCGACCTGGGCGAGCGGCTCATCGGTGGCGTCCTCAGCGCGGTGATCGTCCTCGTCACCGCCCTGGGCGTGATGGTGGACGGCGGTGTCGTCGTGCAGCGGTTCCGGGCCCTGGTGCCCCTCGACCGGCGGGCGCAGGCCGACCGCCTGGGCCGCATCGTCTACGCCACCTTCGGCAGCTACTTCGCCGGGTCGCTCTTCGTGGCCGCGCTGGCCGGCTTCGTGACGTTGTGCGTGGGGCTGGCCCTGGCCGTGCCGCTGGCGCCGGTGGCCGGCCTGTGGACCACCCTCACCAACCTCATCCCCCAGGTCGGCGGCTTCCTGGGCGCCGGCTTCCTCGTGTTGCTGGCGCTGACCAAGGGACCGGTGCAGGCGGCCGTCGCCCTCGCCGTGTTCCTCGCCTACCAGAACCTGGAGAACCACGTCATCAGCCCGGCCATCGTCGGCCAGGCCGTCAACCTCTCGCCTCCGAGCACCATGCTGGCGGCCCTGGCCGGTGCCGCCGCCGGCGGGGTCCCGGGCGCCCTGGTGGCCACCCCCCTCCTCGGCGCGGTCAAGGCCGTCTACCTCGACAGCCGGGGGCGGATGCCCGACCCGGCGGAGCGGCGGGTCGGGCAGCACGTGACCCGGGCGCTGCGCCGCCGCCAGCCGTTCCGGCGCCGTTCCGGCGACGCCGCCGGACCCAGCGGTCGCCTCCCGCCGGGGGGATCCTGAGCGGGGCGTCGACAGCGGGCCCCGAGTCGACCCGGGCCCGGCGCCCGGACGACCCCCGGCGGGAGGCGCCTACCGGCCGGGGGAGCCGCCCCACCGATCCCGGCGTCCCCCCGCTCGGGGAGGCGCCCCCACCGGTCCCGCCGGCGCCCGGGCGGCGGCGGTCCCCGCGGTCACAGGGGCAGGTCGCCGGTGGCCCGCCGGGTGGAGCCGGAGTCCTTGTAGGCGGCGATGGTTCGCTGGGCGATGCGCATCTGGTGGACCTCGTCGGCCCCGTCGGCGAGGCGGGCCCAGCGGGCGTGCTGGTACAGGTCGGCCAGCGGCGTGTCGGTGGAGTAGCCGAGCGCCCCGTGGACCTGGAGGGACCGGTCGACGATGCGGTTGAGGGCGTTGGCCACGAAGTGCTTGGCCATCGACACCTCGGAGGTGAAGTCCAGCTTGCTGTCGATGCGGTAGGCGGCGTGCAGGACCATGAGCTTGGCCTGGTACAGCTCCATGGCGGAGTCGGCGATCATCCACTGCACCCCCTGCTTCTCGGCCAGCAGGGAGCCGTGGCTGTACCGATCGAGCGCCCGGTCGACCATCATGTCAAGCGCCGTCTCGGCCTGGGCGATCCACCGCATGCAGTGGGCGAGGCGGGCCGGGCCCAGGCGGTACTGGCCGAGCCGGTGGCCCTGGCCCCTCCCGCCCAGGACGTGGTCGGCCGGCACCCGCAGGTCCTCGATCAGGATCTCGCTGTGGCCGGTCGAGCCGTGCATGGTCTCCACCTCGCGCACCTCGTGCCATCCCTCGGCGGGCAGGTCGACGATGAACGCGGTGTTGGCCGCCTGGGGGAGGTCGGGGTCGTCCTCGGTGCGGGCGATGAGGATGGCGAACCGGGAGCGGTGGGCGTTGGAGATGAACCACTTGTGCCCGTTGATCACCCACTCGTCGCCGTCCTGGTCGGCTCGGGTGCGGATGAGCGTCGGGTCCGACCCCGCCACCTCGGGCTCGGTCATGGCGAAGCAGCTCATGGCCCGGCCCTCGCACAGTGGCCGGAGGTAGCGCTGCTTCTGCTCCTCGGTGCCCCAGTGCAGGAGGGTGTGCATGTTCCCCTCGTCGGGTGCCTGGCAGTTGAGCACCCACGGGCCCAGGCGCGCCCGGGCCGCCTCGGCCTGGACCATGGCCAGCTCGACGTGGCCGAGGCCCATGCCACCCCACTCGGGGGGCATGTGGGGCAGCCACAGGCCCTCGCCCCGGGCCTGGTCGCGGAGGGCGAAGATGCGGCGGACGTACTCGGATCGCTCGAGGCCGGAGCGGTCGCCCATCTCGGCCTCGGCGGGCCGGACGACCGTGTCGACGAACGTGCGGACGCGGCGGCGCAGGTCCTCGAGCTCGGGCGCGAGGGTGAAGTCGACGGCCATGCCTCAACCTTCCACGATGGCGGTGCGGGCCCGGGCGAACAGGCCCAGGGTGGCTGCGTGGAGGAGGTCCCCCACGTCCCGGGGAGCCTGGCCGGCGCAGGCCCGGGCGTGGGTGCCCTCGAGCACGATGCCGAGCTTGAAGCACGCCATGGCCGTGTACCACGGCACGGCGGCGATGTCCCGGTCGCTGTGGTCGGCGTAGCGGGCGACGAGCTCGGCCGGGGAGGGCAGGTCGGGGATGGTGGCGCCGATGCCGCCGAAGGCGGGGGCGCCGAACGCCTCCCCGGCCGGGATCGGCCCGGCGGGCCAGGTGCCGAGGAGCTGCCCGAGGTCGAGGAGGGGATCGCCGATCGTGCACATCTCCCAGTCGACGACGGCGGCCACCTCCGGCCCGCGCCACGAGATCATCACGTTGGAGAGGTGGTAGTCGCCGTGCATGATGCCGGGTCGCCAGCGGGTGGGCCGGTTGGCGTCGAGCCAGGCGGCGACGGCCTCGAGGCCGGGGATGTCGGGACCGGGGTAGCCGTCGAGCCCGGCGTAGGAGTCGAGCTCGCCCATCCACCGCTCGACCTGGCGCTCGAGGAACCCGTCGGGCTTCCCGAAGTCGGCCAGGCCGACGGCGACGTGGTCGACGGCGCCCAGCCGGGCGACGGCCTCGGCCACGGCCAAGCCCATCTCGTGGCGCACCCCGGGGTCGCCGGCGTGGAGGGGGGGCAGGCCGGTGGTGGGGTTGAACCCCTCGACGGGGGCCATGAGGTAGAAGACGGCGTCGCCGGCCACGCCCGTGCCGGGCTCGCCGGGGCCGGCCACGAAGGCGGGGTGGGGGACATCCCCGCCGGCGAGGGCCTGGAGGACCCGGGCCTCGCGCCGCATGACGTCGTTGCTCTTGCGGCGCAGGTGGCGGGGCCCCCGGCGGAGGACGTAGCCACGACCGCCCCGCGAGAACCGCAGCAGCAGGTTCTGCGTGCCCCCCGGCAGGACCTGAGGGTCTCGGATGGGGCCGGGCGGCAGGCCCTGGCCGTCCATCCAGGCGGCGAGCGCCCCCAGGTCCACCAGGTCGGCACCGGGCCCGGCGGTCACCTCGCCCCCCGCGGCGGAGGGAGGCGGTGGTCGGTCACGTGCCGCGCCGGGCCAGGCATGCGCCCCGGATCCTAGGGCCGCCGCCCCCTCGGTGCCGGCCCGGCGCCCCGTCGTCGCCCGCCCCGGGAGGGGGAGCGGGTGGCCGGCGCACCGGCGGGTATCGTCGGCGACCATGCTGCGCCGCCGACGAGCGCCGGCCGACCGGCTGGCGCAGGTCGACCCCGCCCTCGTCTCGCCCCGCTTCGCCGGTGCCGTGGCCGGCGCCCTCGACGCCCGCCGGCGCTACGCCGACGTGGTGGCCGGCGTGGCCGACGGGCCGGTGCGCGACCGCCTGGCCGAGGCGGGCGCCCGGGTCGACGCCGGGGTGGCCGGGGTGTGGGAGATCGCCCGCCGGGCGACCCAGGTCGAGGCCACGCTGGCCGCGCTCGACCCCGAGCGCGTCACCGACGAGTACAAGCGCGCTCGGCGGGAGGGGGCCGACCCGGAGCTGGAGACGGCGCTGGCGCAGCGGTTCGCCTCGGTGCAGCGGCTGCTCAACGCCCTCGACGACACCGAGGCCCGCCTCCGGCAGCTCGACGCCGGCCTCGGAGCCGCGGTGGCCGGGGCCGCCGAGGTGGCGCTCGGCGTCACGCCCCCCGAGCGGCTCGGCGCCGAGCTGGACGGCGTGGTCGGCGAGCTCGGCGCCCTGCGTGGCGCCCTCGACGAGCTGGCGTGAGCAGCTGGGGCCCGGGAGTCCCGAACCCCGACCGGCGCTGCCCCTGCACCTCCGCCGGTCCCGCTTCCTTCTACGGCGACCGCACCTACCGGGCCCGCGAGCACGGGGGGCACATCTGGACGTTCGTGGCCCACGTCCGCGACGTCAGCCGCGCCGAGGCGGAGGCCGCCATCGGCCGGTCGATCACGGCCCCCGGCTGGTCGTGAGCGAGGCGGCGTCCGCCGGCCTGGACGACACGCTGGCCGCCCTGGCCGATCCGGTCCGGCGTCGCGCCGTCGAGCTGCTCGCCGAGCGCCCACGGCGCGCCGGGGAGCTCCGCACCACGCCGTCGACGATGAGCAGGCACCTGGCCGTGCTGCGCCAGCGAGGCCTGGTGAGACCCAGGCCCACCCCGAGTTCGATGCCAGGGTGCGGATCTACGCCCTGGCGCTCGGCACCCATGGCCGAGCTGCGGAGCTGGCTCGACACCGCCGAGCGGGGCTGGACCGAGCTGCACGTGCGGTTCGACGGCGTCGAGGATCCCGCCGGTACCGGCGGCCACACCCGCGTCGTCGAGCACCTCGGCTGGGACCGGATCCCGCCGGACGACGCGGCACGCCACGGCTTCCCGCTGGCCGCCTTCCAGCACCGCCCCGCGGAGTGGTGGCAGGTGCTCCTGCACAGCCTCGGCGACGTGGCCGCCACGCCCCGGGTGCTCCGCCGCCTGCCGGGGGCGGCTGACCCTCGCCGGGGAGCCGGCGGGGTGGGCGCGGGTGGGAGGCCTGCACCACCATGGGACAGCCCGCGACGGAGGAGGCGACGTGCCTGCGTTCGATGTCGAGTACCAGCCCAGCCCCTGGGGGCCGATCGCCGAGGAGGTCGAGCGGTACGAGCGGACCGGCGGCGCCGAGCCCAGCGTGCTCGTCGGGGACCAGTGGGTCGTCCTCTGGACCCTCGGTGCCCGCTCCCGCAAGGTCCGCAAGGCACCACTCGTGCGCATCGCCGACGGGGAGGGCCGCTACGCGGTGATCGGCTCGATGGGCGGGGCGCCGTCGGACCCGCAGTGGGTCGGCAACGTGCGGGCCAACCCGGTCGCCCGGCTCCAGGACGGCGCCACGGTCCGGGACTACGCCGTCCGTGAGGTGCACGGGGCCGAGAAGGCGCGGTGGTGGGCCCGTGCCATCGCGGTGTGGCCCGACTACGACAGCTACCAGGCCGCCACCGACCGGGTCATCCCCCTGTTCGTGCTGGAGCCGCCGGGTTGAGGCCGCCGGCGGGGGAGCGGGACGGGTGGCGTTCGATCTGCCGGCGACGTCGGCCGTCCCCCGCCACCGGTCGCCCTGGCAGCGGCGGGAGCATCAGTCGAAGTCGAAGAGGTCGTCCAGGAACGACCGCTTCCTGCGCCGCCGGTCGTCGTCGCGGTCGTCGCGGCGGTGGCCGCCGTAGCGCCGGTCGTCGTCGCGCCGGTCCTCGTAGCGCCGGTCGTCGTCGCGCCAGTCGTCACCCCGGGGACGGCCCCCCGCCGGGGCGGCCGGGGCCAGCGACTGCGCTGCCCGCTCGATCACCTTGTCGAGCTCGCCCCGGTCGAGCCAGACCCCGCGGCACTGGGGGCAGAAGTCGATCTCGACCCCCTCGCGGGACGAGATCGAGAGGGCGACATCGCACACCGGGCACCTCATGCCCGCTGACCCTACCGGGGTGCGGCCGTCGCCGACCCGCGCTCCCGGGAGCGACCGTGTGGCAGGGTGAGCCGGTGGTGGCGCTGGGACCCCCCTCCGACGACGAGCTGAGAGCGCTGCTCGCCGAGCTGCACGGCAGCGAGCTCACCTACCCCGACCCCGGTCGGACCCTGTCGGGCCTCCCGTTGCCGGCCGGGTACCACCACACGGGTGCGACCGGCGACCTCGGCCGGGGCGGCGCCGCCTGGGATGCGGCGCGCGAGGGGCTGCGCGGCTGGCAGGCGCACCGGGGTGCGGGCCTACGGGTGGTCCCGGCGCGGCCGCCGGTCGCGGTGGGCACGGAGGTGGTGACCGACGTGGCCGCCGCCGGGCCGGTCCACGTGCTCGCCGCCTGCCGCATCGTGGCGGTGGTCGACGAGGCCGACCGCTTCGGTTTCGCCTACGGGACCCTGCGAGTCCACCCCGCCCGGGGCGAGGAGGCCTTCGTCGTGGAGCGTGGCCCCGGGGGCGCCGTGCGCATGGTCGTGACGGCCTTCTCGCGACCCAACGGCCTGCTGATGCGCCTCGGCGGGCCGGTGGTGCGGCGCCGCCAGGCGGCCGCGGCCCGTGCCTACGTGGAGGCTCTGCGCCGTCACGTCGCCGGCTGAGCCGCGCCACCGCCACCGGTGCGCGGCCCGCCCGCGGGGCCGGCGCCGGTCGGGCACCGCCCGATCAGGCCAGGCCCATGAGCTTCGTCATGCGATGGTCGCGCCCGGCGGTGTACCCCCCGTCGACGGGGAGCGCGGCGCCCGACACGAACGAGGCGTCGTCGGACAGCAGGAAGGCGGCGGCCGCCGCGATCTCCTCCGGCCGGGCGATGCGGCGCAGCGCGTGCTCGTCCCGGATGGCGGCGCCGACGCCGTCGGGGTCGGCGGCGAAGAGCGGCTTCGTCATCGGCGTGTCGACGAACCCCGGGCAGACGGCGTTGGCCCGGATGTCCGACGGGCCGTAGTCGATGGCCATGTTGCGGGTGAGCAGGACGACCCCGCCCTTGGAGGCGTTGTAGCAGCTACCGCCGGCGGTGCCCTCGAGGCCCTCGATGCTGGCCACGGTGACCAGGGCGCCCCGCCCGCTCCCGGGTCGCGGGTCCTGCCCGAGCATCTGCGCCAGGGCCGCCTTGGCGGTCACGAACGTGCCCGTGAGGTTGATCGACAGGACGCGCTCCCACTCGTCGAGGGCCAGGCCGTGGACCGGGCCGCCGCCGGCCACGCCGGCCGCGGTGACCACGCCGTCGAGGCGCCCCCCGGCGTCGACCGCGGTGGCGACCGCCGCCGTCACGGCCTCCTCGTCCCGCACGTCGGCGACCACGAACCGGTGGCGGTCGGTGCCCTCGGCGAGGGGCTCGCCCTCCGCCAGGTCGACGCCCACCACCGTCGCGCCCTCGGCGAGCAGGCGCTCGACGGCGGCCCGCCCGATGCCCGACGCCGCTCCCGTCACCAGCACGGTCCTTCCCTCGAAGCGCGCCATGGTGCCTCCCCCTGCACGGGGCACCCCGGCGGGGCGCCCGGTGGGCGAGACGATACGAGGTGGCCGCCAGGCCCGTGGAACCCGTCGCCGAGGCCGGCCGTCCCCCCGGCGCGACCGGAACGCCGGGCCCGCCCGGTTCGCCCTGGGCGAGGCGACCGACGACGTCGTGCCCCCGCCGTCGCCGGTGGTTGCCGCCCGCTCGGCCGTCGAGCGGTCGTACGAGCACGGAGAGTGGCCCATCCGCGCCCGCCGTGCCGGCCGCGTACACTCCCGCCATGGCGTCCCGCGGCATGGAGGTCTCGGCCGGTCAGGCCGTCGCCTACCGGGTGGCCGCCCACAACCTCCACGAGATGGTCCCGCCGGACCGCCTCCTCGACGCCGCCGCCGTCGTGGCCGTGCAGGACACCCCGCCGGGCAACGCCGCCGTGGCCCTCGCCAACCGGGTGGCCAAGCTCACGCCCCACGACGTGGACGTCGCCCTCCAGGACGACCGCACGCTGGTGCGGATGCTCTCGCTGCGGGGAGCGGCCCACGTCCTGCCCCGCAGCGACGCCGACGTGTTCGGGCCCGGTGCGCTGGCCTCCGGCGAGGAGTCCCTCCGCGAGCAGCTCGGCGGCTCCTGGCCTCCCATCGAGGCCGCCGGCTGGTCCGCCCGGGAGGCGCTCGGGGTGGTGATCGGTGTCCTCACCGCCGTGCTGGCCGACGCCGAGCCCCGGACCAAGGGCCAGGTCAGCGAGGCGCTGCACGACCGCCTGCCCGCCGAGCTCGAGCCGTGGTGCGACGCCTGCGAGGACCACCACGTGCCCGACCAGCTCCTCCGGCTGGCGGGGACGGCGGGGGTCTACGTGTACGGGTGGCCGCACGGCAGCCACCAGACCCTGGTGGCCACCGACATCTGGATGGGCGGCCCCCTGGGCGGCGACGTGGGCGAGGCTCGCACGGAGCTGGCGCGCCGGTTCGTGCACGCCTACGGCCCCGTCTCGTCCCGCCAGCTGGCGACGTGGACCGGCATCGGGACCGCCGAGGCGCGTGGGCGGTTCGCCGCCCTGGGCGACGAGCTCGTCGATGTCCGGCTCGACGGCGCCCCCGCCGTCGTGCTGGCCAGCGACGTCGACGCCGTGGTCGACCCGCCCCTGGCGGTGGGGGCGCGCCTGGTGCCGGCGGGTGATCCCTTCCTGGCCCAGCGCGACCGGGCAACCTTGCTCCCCGACAAGGCCCACCAGCGGGCGGTGTGGCGGCCGCTGGGCAGCCCGGGCCTGGTCCTCATGACCGGGCATCCGGTCGGCCTGTGGCGGGCCAGGCGGGCACGGGGTGCCCTCGGGGTCACCGTGGAGCCGTTCTCGCCGCTGGGTGAGCGCCAGCGCCTGGCGGTCGAGCAGGCGGCGGCGGTGGTGGCGCCCTTCCGGGGCTGCGAGGAGGCCGAGGTGGAGTTTCGCTGATGCCGGCGCCGGTCGGCCGGTCGGCTGTGGCGGCGGGGCTAAGGTGGACCACCCTGGCGGCGTGACCGAGTGGCTTAGGTAGCGGCCTGCAAAGCCGCGTACAC
>DASUJB010000059.1:0-2277 GCA_036279475.1 Acidimicrobiales bacterium
CACCTCGGCCAGCGGCAGGCCGTGCCGCCGGACGAGCCACGGCACCGTGCTCGGGTCGAGGCTGCCCGACCGGGTCGCCATCACCAGCCCGTCGAGGGGGGTGAACCCCATGGTGGTGTCGACGGACCGGCCGTCGCGGACGGCGGCGAGCGAGGCTCCGGCACCCAGGTGGCAGGTCACGACGCGGGCGGCAGGCGTGCCCCCGGCCGCCGCCACCTCGGCGGCGCGGCGGGAGGCGTAGGCGTGGGAGAGGCCGTGGAACCCGTAGCGCCGCAGGCCCAGCTCGTGGCGCCAGGCGGCCGGGACCGCGTAGGTCGCCGCCGCCGGCGGGAGCGTGGCGTGGAACGCGGTGTCGAAGCAGGCCACGGTGGGCACGTCCGGCAGGGCGGCGGTCACCGCGTCCAGGGCGGCCAGCGCCGCGGGCTGGTGCAGCGGGGCCATCTCGGTGAGCGCCTCGAGGTCGTGCCGCACGCGGTCGTCGACGAGGACGGGAGCCCGGTACCGCTCGCCCCCGTGGACCACCCGGTGCCCCACCGCGGCGAGCGACCGCCGCCCGCCCAGCTCGCGGATCGCCGTCGCCACCCGACCGGGGGGGAGGTCGCGGACGGGCCCCAGGTCGGCCCGGCCCACCACCCGGTCGTGCCCGTCGAGCACGCGCAGCTTCAGGCTCGACGAGCCGGCGTTGACCACCAGCACCCGCACGGGTCAGCCGGGCCAGGCCCAGTCGCGCACGGACGGCAGGTCCTCGCCGGCGGCGCGGGTGTGGGCCCGTGCCTCGTCCCGACGGGCCACCATCTCGGCCCGCACGGCGGCCGCCGCCGCTCCCGGGGAGGGCACGCGGTCGATGACGTCCATGACGAGGTGGAAGCGGTCGAGGTCGTTGAGCATGACCATGTCGAACGGCGTCGTGGTCGTGCCCTCCTCCTTGTACCCGCGCACGTGGATGTTGCGGTGGTTGGTGCGCCGGTAGGTGAGCTGGTGGATCAGCGAGGGATAGCCGTGGTAGGCGAAGACCACCGGCCTGTCCGCGGTGAACAGGGCGTCGAAGTCAGGGTCGGAGAGGCCGTGGGGGTGCTCGGACTCGGGCTGGAGCCGCATCAGGTCGACCACGTTCACCACCCGTACCCGCAAGTCGGGCAGGTGCCGGCGCAGCAGGTCGGTGGCCGCCATCGCCTCGAGGGTGGGCACGTCCCCGCAGCAGGCGAGCACCACGTCGGGATCGGCGCCGTCCGCCACGCTGGGGGAGGAGGCGAAGTCCCACGCACCGGCGCCCGCCCGGCAGTGGGCGACGGCGGCGTCGAGGTCGAGCCAGTTCGGCATGGCGTTCTTCCCGGCCACGACCACGTTGACGTAGTCACGGGTGCGCAGGCAGTGGTCCATGGTCGACAGCAGCGTGTTGGCGTCCGGGGGGAGGTAGACCCGTACGACCTCGGCCTTCTTGTTGACGACGTGGTCGATGAACCCGGGGTCCTGGTGGGAGAACCCGTTGTGGTCCTGGCGCCACACGTGGCTGGACAGGAGGTAGGTGAACGAGGAGATCGGGGCTCGCCAGTCGAGCTGGCGGCTGACCTTCAGCCACTTGGCGTGCTGGTTGAACATGGAGTCGACGATGTGGGTGAACGCCTCGTAGCAGTTGAACAGCCCGTGGCGACCGGTGAGGAGGTAGCCCTCGAGCCATCCCTGGCAGAGGTGCTCCGACAGCACCTCCATGACCTGGCCCCGGGGCGCGAGGTGGTCGTCGCCGGGGACCGTGTCGGCCACCCACACCCGGTCGGTGACCTCGAGGACGGCCGACAGGCGGTTGGACGCCGTCTCGTCGGGGCTCATGATCCGGAACGTGCCGGGGTTGTGCTCCACGACGTCCCTCAGCCACGCGCCCAGCCGGCGGGTCGGTTCGCTGGACGTCCCCCCCGGCCGGGGCACGTCGACGCGGTGGGCCCGGAAGTCGCCGAGGTCGAGGTCGCGCCGCAGCCGACCACCGTTGGCGTAGGGGCTCGCTCCCATGCGCTTGTCGCCCTCGGGCGCCAGGGCGGCGACCTCCGGCCGCAGGCGGCCCTCCTCGAACAGCTCGTCGGGGCGGTAGCTGCGCATCCAGGCCTCGAGCTGTCGCAGGTGGTCGGGACGATCGGCCAGCCCGGCCAGCGGCACCTGGTGCGAGCGGAAGGTGCCCTCGACCGGGAGGCCGTCGACGACCGACGGTCCCGTCCAGCCCTTGGGGGTGCGCAGCACGACCATGGGCCAGCGGGGCCGATCGGCGCCCGCGCCGTCCCCGCCCGA
>DASUJB010000060.1:0-3232 GCA_036279475.1 Acidimicrobiales bacterium
GCGTGCGGCCACGGCCTGGAGAAGGACCTCGTCGACAAGGGGGCCTCGGTGTTCGCCGGCCGCCTCGGCCAGCAGGTGGCCTCGCCGCTCGTCACGCTGGTCGACGACGGCACGATGGCCGAGGAGTGGGGGTGCTTCGCCGTCGACGACGAGGGCACACCGGCACAGCGGAACGTGCTCATCGAGGACGGCGTGCTCACCGACTACATGTGGGACGTCCTGCGCGCCCGCCGCGAGGGTCGTCCGCGCCGGGGCAACGGCCGCCGCCAGAGCTACCAGCACCTCCCGATGGTGCGCATGTCCAACACCTACCTCGAGGGTGGCCAGGACGACCCCGGCGACATCGTGGCGTCCACCGAGCGCGGCGTCTACGTGTCGTCGCTGGGCGGCGGCCAGGTCAACACCGCCACCGGCGACTTCGTGTTCGGGATGACCGAGGCCTACCTGATCGAGGGGGGCCGGATCACCGAGCCGCTGCGCGAGGGCAACCTCATCGGCAACGGCCCCAAGGTCCTCACCGACATCGACGCCGTGGGCCACGACTTCTCGATGGGCCACCCCGGCACCTGCGGCAAGGACGGCCAGGGCGTGCCCGTGGGCGACGGCGTGCCCACCCTGCGGGTGCGCGGCCTCACCGTCGGGGGGACGGCGGCGTGACCGGGACCCGGCCCGCCCGGCGCCGGCCCGCGGGAGCCGGCGTCCACCGCCACCCGGCCGGCACGGGGAGGGCGGCAGCGTGAGCGAGGCAGCCGCCGTCCCCACCGCCGAGGACGAGCTGCTCGAGCTGGCGGGCAAGGTGGCGGCGGAGGCGCGGGGCACCGAGCAGGTCGAGGCCTTCGCCACCAGCTCCACCTCCACCAGCGTGCGCGTGCACGGAGGCGATATCGAGTCGCTGACCAGGGCGACCACGGCGGGCATCGGTGTGCGGGTCGTGCAGGACGGCCGCCAGGGGTTCGCCTACGCCGGCTCGCTCGACCCGGCCGTGGTGGCCGACGTGCTGGCCGAGGCCCGCGACAACGCCAGGTACGCCCAGCCGGAGGGCTGGGTCGGGCTGGCCACACCCGACGGCGTGGCGCCTGCCGACATCGACCTGTGGCGCGACGGCGCGGTGGCGCTGCCCACGTCCCGCAAGGTGGAGATGGCGCTGGCGCTCGAGCGGGCCGTCGGCGCCTGCGACCGCCGCATCGTGGGCGTCCGCGTCGCCCAGTGGGCCGACGGGGCCGGCGCGGGTGCCGTGGCGACGTCCACGGGCATCGCGGTGACGGGGCGGTCGACGGGCTGCCACCTGGCGGTCCAGGCCCTGGCGCGCGACGGCGACGAGACGACGACCGGCGACGGGGTCTCGGTGGGGCGGGAGCCCGGCGACCTCGACGTGGACGCCGCCGCCGAGGAGGCGGCGGTGCGCACCACCCGGCTGCTCGGTGCCCGCCAGCCGGCGAGCGGCACGGTGACCCTCGTGCTCGAGCCCCGCATGGCGGCCACGCTGGTGAGCGTGGTGGCCGGCACGCTCGACGGCGAGTCGGTGCTCAAGGGCCGCTCGCCCTTCGCCGACCGCGTCGGCCAGCAGATCGCCTCGCCCCTGCTCACCCTGGTGGACGACCCCACCGACCCGCGCTCCCTGGGCGCCGACCGCCACGACGGCGAGGGGCTGGCCACCCGGCGGGTCCGCCTGGTGGAGGGCGGGGTGCTGCAGGGGTTCCTGCACAACACGGCGACCGGCCGCCGGGCCGGGGTGCCCTCGACGGCGTCGGCCGTGCGCAGCTACCGGTCCACGCCGGGCGTGGGGGCCCAGGCCCTGGCCGTCGCCCCCGGTCGGTCGTCGCTGGAGGAGCTGGTGGCCGGGGTCGACCATGGCGTCCTGGTGCAGTCGATGAGCGGTCTGCACTCGGGGATCAACCCCGTGTCGGGCGACTTCTCCGTGGGGGTCGAGGGCCTGATGGTGCGGGCCGGGGCCACGGCAGAGCCAGTCCGGGAGGCCACCGTGGCGTCCACGCTCCAACGCCTGCTGCTGGATGTGGTGGCGGTGGGCCGTGACGTCGAGTGGACGCCCGGGGGGACCGGCGCGGTGGCGCTCGTCATCCCCGGGGTCACGCTGAGCGGCGCCTGACCACCGTGGGCCAAGGCCGAGCCACCAGCCCGGCCCCCGGCGGCGATGGCGGTGCGATCGGGGTTGCGAGCCCACCGGCCCGTCGGTGACGATCGGGGGTCCGCCGGGACCTCCGGCATCGACCGCTTGACGGGAAGTGACGGAAGCCGTGTCGATCCTCCACGCCATCATCCTCGGCATCACGCAGGGGTTGTCCGAGTACCTGCCCATCTCGTCATCGGGACACCTGATCCTGGTGCCGTGGCTGTTCGGCTGGGACGACTTCGGCGGGGACGACTCGCTGTCCAAGGCCTTCGACGTCGCCCTGCACCTGGGCACGCTGGTGGGAGCGGTGGCCTACTTCCGCCACGACATCGTGCGGCTGACCCGGGCCGCCTTCTCGAGGCCCCGGTCCACCGACGGTCGGCTCGGATGGCTCGTCGTCGTCTCCGCCGTCCCCGCCGCCGTGATCGGCGGCCTGTTCGCCGACAGCATCGAGGAGAGCACCGACCAGGTCTGGCTCATCGCCCTGATGCTCATCGCCGGGGGCCTGCTGCTGGCCTTCGCCGACGGCACGCGGGGCAAGCGCACCATCGACGAGGTCGGGCTGGGCGACGCCCTGGCCATGGGCATCGGCCAGGCCATCGCCCTGCAGCCGGGGGTGTCCCGCTCGGGCATGACCATCACGGTGGGCCGGTTCGTGGGGCTGAGCCGCGACGGCGCCGCCCGGTTCGCGTTCCTGATGAGCCTTCCCATCACGGCCGGGGCGCTGGTGTTTCAGTGGTTCGACGTGCAGAGCGAGGGCGGCGTCCCCACCGACTTCCGGGCCGCCTTCGCCTGGGGCATCATCGCCTCCGGGATCACCGGCTACGTGGCGGTGTGGGGGACGCTGAAGCTCGTCCGCACCCGCTCGTTCGCCCCCTTCGTCCTCTACCGGCTGGTCGTCGGCGTGTCGATCCTGCTGGTGCTGGCCACGCCGTTCCGCTGACGGAGCGCCGGGGGCCGCCCGGCCCTCACGGGGCCGGTGGCCCCGGTCCACGGTGGGGGCTGGGCCGGCTGCGCTCAGGCGCCGGTGAGCGCCAGGACCACCGTGCCGTTGGCCACCGCCCACGCCACCCGGCGGGCGGCCCGCTCGGGCACGGCCAC
>DASUJB010000061.1:0-12090 GCA_036279475.1 Acidimicrobiales bacterium
TCGAGACGTTGCTGGGGCTGGCCGGGACCGCGGCCCACGCCTCGGAGCGCACCGCGGCCCCGATCGCCTGCTACCTGGTCGGCCTGGCCCGAGCGCGCCCCACCGACGCCGCCGCCACCGCCGCCTCCATCTGAGGGCCCACCGGCGGGCAGGCGTCGCCGGCTCGACGCTCAGCCCTCGGACAGCACCGCCACCCCGTCGGGGGGCAGGCTCACGCCACCGGCCCCCACCACCGGGATCCCGTCGGGCCACACGGCCAGGGGTCGCCGTGCCGCGCCGACCGGCACCTCCTGCACCGCCGGGCCGAGGTTGGCGGCCACCGTCACGCCCGCCGCCCGGCGTCGCACCGAGAGCCACCCCGCCGTCCCGTCCACCGCCACGGTCACGTCGTCCAGCGGCCCGGCCGCCAGCGCCGGGTGGGCGCGGCGCAGGGCGATCAGGTCGCGGTACCAGCGCAGGACGCGGTCGTGGGGGGCGCGGCCCACCTCCTCCCAGCGCAGCACCGAGCGGGCGAAGGTGGCGGGGTCCTGGGGGTCGGGGACCTGCTCGGGCGCCCAGCCGAAGGCCGAGAACTCCCGCCGGCGGCCCTCCGACACCGCCCGGCCCAGCTCGGGGTCGTCGTGGTCGGTGAAGTACTGGAAGGGGGTGGAGGCCGCCCACTCCTCGCCCTGGAACAGCAGGGGGACGAACGGCGAGGTGAGCAGCAGCGCGGCGGCGGCCCGGAGCCGTCCCGGCGAGACCAGGTGGCCGAGGCGCTCGCCCCGCGCCCGGTTGCCCACCTGGTCGTGGTTCTGGGTGCACACGACGAACTGGCGCCCGTGCAGCCCGTCCGGGGGACGGCCGTGGACCCGGTCGCGGTGGGGCGAGTAGGTGCCGTCGTAGACCCAGGCCTGGCGGAGCGCCTTGGCCAGCAGGTCGAGGGAACCGAAGTCGCGGTAGTAGCCGGACGCCTCGCCGGTCAGCGCGGCGTGGAGGGCGTGGTGCCACTCGTCGGCCCACGAGGCGTCGAGCCCGTAGCCGCCGAGGGCGGGAGGGCGGACGAAGCGGGGGGCGTTCAGGTCCGACTCGGGCATGAGCCACACCGGCCGCCCCAGCTCGGCGGCGAGGGCGCCCACCGCCGTGGCCAGCTGCTCCAGCACGTGGACGGCCGACTCGTCGGCGATGGCGTGGACGGCGTCGAGCCGGAGGCCGTCGACGTGGTAGTCGGCGATCCACATGCGGGCGTTGTCGACGATGAAGGCCCGCACCTCGTCGCTGCCGGGGCCGTCGACGTTCAGGCCGGGACCCCAGTTCGTCGGGTGCCGGTCGGCGAAGTAGGGACCGAGCTCGGCGACGTAGTTGCCAGCGGGGCCGAGGTGGTTGTACACGACGTCGAGCACCACCCCCAGGCCCCGGGCGTGGCAGGCGTCGACCAGTCGCCTCAGGCCCGCCGGCCCGCCGTAGGGGTCGTGGGGGGCCCACAGGTCCACGCCGTCGTAGCCCCAGCCCCACCGGCCGGGGAAGGCGGCCACCGGCAGCAGCTCCACCGCGCCGATCCCGAGGTCGACGAGGTGGTCGAGGTGGGAGATGGCGCCGTCGAAGGTGCCCTCGGGTGAGAACGTGCCCACGTGGAGCTCGTAGAGCACTGCGGTGGGCAGGTCGAACCCGGACCAGCCGCCGTCGGTCCACGGGAAGGCGCCGTGGTCGACCACCCGGGAGGGTCCGTGCACGCCGTGGGGCTGGTGGGCCGAGCGGGGGTCGGGGCGGGCCGGGCCGCCGTCGAGCGACAGGGCGTAGTCGTGCCCCGGTGCCAGCCCCGGCACGTCACCGGCCCACGCCCCGCGCTCACCCCGGGCAAGGGGGACCCGCCGGGCCCCGCCGTCGAGCACGACCTCCACCGAGCGTGCCGCCCGCGGCGCCCACACGCGCACGTTCACCGCCGGCCCCTCCCGGGTGCCATCGAGGACCACGGTGCGATCACGGCGTGCGCTCCAGCAGGCAGACGGGCAGGGCACCGAGGAGGTCGGCCACGAGGGGGAGGTCGCCACCGTCACCGGGCACCTCCCAGGTGGCCCCGGTGAGGAGGTCGGTCCAGCAGCCGGGGGGCAGGGCGACGGACGTGACGCCCCACCCGCCCCGGGCGGCCAGGCCCAGCACCAGGCGGGGCACCACGACGGCCACCGCGGGACCGGTGTCGCCTCGTCGCCACCCCGGCGCCACGGCGGGGACGTCCCCGGCGCCGGCGCGGGCGGCTCTCGACCCCCGGGCGCCGGCGGACCCGGCACCGGCGGCGGCCAGCGGGCCCCGGACGAAGCCCACGGCGTGGGACGCCGCCGGGCCGCCGAAGCGGAGGGGGGCGTAGCCTCCCGCCGGTCCGGGGCCGAACAGGTCGGGGTGCCGCCGGCGCACGTGCAGCGCCTCGCGCACCAGGCGCAGCTTGGTCCGGCCCGGATCGCCGGGGTCGGCGAGCGCCGCCGCCAGGGCCGGGCCGTCGAGCCCCACGACCTCCGCCAGCAGGGCGCGACGGCCGTCGAAGTCGACCGGCCGCCGGTTGTCGGGGTCGACGAGGCTGAGGTCCCACAGCTCGGTGCCCTGGTACGTGTCGGGCACCCCCGGGGCGGCGAGCTGGAGCAGCGCCTGGGCCAACGCCGTCACCCGCCCCGGCTCGACGAGGGGGGCCACGAACCCCGCCACGTCCCCGAGGAGGGCGTCGTCGCCGAACACCGCGGCCACGAAGGCGTCGCGGGCGGCGTCGAAGGCGGCGTCGGGCTCCGTCCACGACGTGCGCACCTTCGCCTCTCGGGTGGCCTTCTCCAGGTAGGCCGCGGCCCGTTGGGGGGTGAGGGGCCACGCTCCGACCATCGTCTGGAACAGCAGGTGCTGGGTGTGCCGGTCGGGCTCCCCGCCCGGCCAGTGACGGCAGGAGGAGGCCATCCAGCGCCCGCAGGCGGCAGCCCAGGCGTCGGGGACCTCGGACAGCAGGGCCAGCCGGGCACGGACGTCGGCCGACCGCTTGGTGTCGTGGGTCGACAGCGTGGTCATGCCGACCGGCCAGCGCTCCTGGGCCCGGAGGTTGGCGGCGTGGAGGTCGTCGGCGCCCACGCCGAACCGGGCCAGGTCCCCGCCCACCTCGTTGAGGGCCAGGAGCCGCGTGAACCGGTAGAGCGCGGTGTCCTCGACCCCCTTGGCCATCGCCGGGCCGGTGAGCTGCTGGAAGCGCATCACCCACTCGTCCTCGAGCGCTGTGCGGTCGGGCAGCCGGAGGAGCAGGAGGTCGGCCAGGAAGTCGAGGAGAGACGGCTCGACGTCGGGCCGCTCGGCCGCCACCGCGGCCACCGCCCGGCCCACCACGGCCTCGTCCTCGGGCCGCACCACCCCGGCCGCCGCCCGGACGTACGTGCGGTAGACGGGGAAGGCCACCACCAGCGCCCGGACCGCCTCGTGCAGCTCGTGGCGGGTGCGGTCGCGCTGGTGGCGACGCTGCTCGCACACGTCGACCAGGAGGGCGGTCAGGCGGGTGACGTCGGCGGCCAGCACCTCGGTGACGGCGTGGGTCCTGGCCGCGTGCACGACGGCGGCCACGTCGGTGTCCGCCCCCGTGAGGCGCCCGTAGGCCGCCGTGGTCGGTCCCTCGCCTGCCGGGTCGACGAAGAGGCCCCCGATCAGGTTCAGGCGGTCGTACCCGGTGGTGCCCGCCACCGGCCACCCCCCGGGCAGCTCCTCACCGGGCTCGAGGACCTTCTCGACCACAGTCCAGACCCCGCCCGTCGCCCGGGCCAACCGCCGAGCGTACTGCTCCGGGTCGAGCAGGCCGTCGGGGTGGTCGACCCGCAGGCCGTCGACCACGCCGTCCCGGACCCACCGCAGGATCAGCCGATGGGTGTCGTCGAACACCGTGGGGTCCTCGACCCGCAGGCCGATGAGCGTGTTGATGTCGAAGAACCGCCGGTAGCCGAGCTCGCGCCCGCCGGTGCGCCAGTGGGCGATCCGGTAGTTCTGGCGGTCGAGCAGCGCGTCGAGGGCGTCGACGTCGGCGTCGAGCTCGCCGAGGGCGGCGTCGAGCGCGGCGCGGGTGGCAGGTCGCTCGTCCAGCAGGCGGGCGAGCTGGCCCCGGAGGACCCGCGTGTCGCGGTGGCGCTCGTCCACCCCGGCGGGATCGGTGCGGGTGGCGGCCGGCAGGCGCCGGTAGGCACGGGCCACGAAGTCGAGGTCGTCGTCACCTGCCCGCGCCGCGGCGTCGGCCAGGAGCCCGGCCAACGAGGGGGGCGCCACCGGTAGCACGTGCTCGAAGTAGCGGACGAGGAAGCGGGCGCCGGCGCGCTCGACGGTCACCTCCCCCCGGTCGAGGACGCGCCCGTAGTGGTCGCCCAGGATGGGCATGAGCACGGTGTTCCGCAGCCTCTCCTCGGGAGGGTGCCAGGTGACGTCGAAGTGACCGGCCCACGGCGAGGAGGGCCCGTGCTCGAGGACGTCCCACCACCACCGGTTCTCGGGGCCGGTGATCGCCATGTGGTTGGGCACGATGTCGAGGACCTGCCCGAGCCCCGCCGCCCCCAGGGCGGCCACGAGGCGGGCGTGGCCGGCGGCACCACCCAGCTCGTCGCTGGGCCGGCCGGGGTCGACCACGTCGTACCCGTGGGTGGACCCGGGCGCCGCCTGGAGGACCGGGGACAGGTAGGCGTGCGACACCCCGAGGTCGGCGAGGTAGTCGGCGACGGCGGCAGCGGCGTCGAAGCCGAACCCCGGGTGCAGCTGCAACCGGTACGTGGCGCGGGGGGTCACGGGGCGGCGGCGCGCTGGCCGCCCGGGAGGTCCGTCCTAGGCACCGACGGCACCGGGGTCCTCGACCAGCCGCCGGAGCACCAGGATCGAGCGCTCGGTGAGCTCCACCTCGCCGGCGACGACCTCGTCGCCCTCCGTGGGAGGCCCGTCGGTGGTGTCGAGGACGCGGTGCCAGCGCTCGCCCCAGGGACCGCTGACGGACCACTTGCGGGCCTCGGGCGAGGCGTTGATCAGCACGAGGAACGAGTCGTCGAGGATGTGCTCGCCCCGGGGCCCGGGCCAGGTGATGGCGTCGCCGTTGAGGAACATGCCCACGCAGGTCTCGTGTCCCCTGGTCCAGTCGGCCTCGGTCATCTCCGTGCCCTCCGGCTTGAGCCACACGATGTCGGCCGTGCCCCGCAGCGGCCGTCCCTGGAACCAGCGACGGCGCCGGAAGACCGGGTGGTCGCGCCGGAGGGCGATCAGCGCCGTGGTGAAGGCCAGCAGGTCCTCGTCGGTGGTCGACCAGTCGAACCACGAGATCTCGTTGTCCTGGCAGTAGGCGTTGTTGTTGCCCTGCTGCGTGCGCCCCACCTCGTCGCCCGACAGCAGCATGGGGACCCCCTGGGAGAGGAGCAGCGTGGTGAGGAGGTTGCGCTGCTGGCGGGCCCGCAGGGCCAGGACGGCCGGGTCGTCCGTGGGGCCCTCCACGCCGCAGTTCCACGACCGGTTGTGGCTCTCGCCGTCCTTGTTGCCCTCGCCGTTGGCCTCGTTGTGCTTCTCGTCGTAGGAGACGAGGTCTCGCAGGGTGAACCCGTCGTGGGCGGTCACGAAGTTCACGCTGGCCGAGGGGCGGCGGGAGTCGGACTGGTACAGGTCCGAGCTGCCGGTCAGCCGCGACGCCAGCTCGCCCACGATGGCCGGCTCCCCCCGCCACACGTCGCGGACCGTGTCGCGGTAGCGGCCGTTCCACTCCGACCAGTGGGGGGGGAAGTTGCCGACCTGGTAGCCGCCCTCGCCGACGTCCCAGGGCTCGGCGATGAGCTTCACCTGGCTGATGACGGGATCCTGCTGCACGAGGTCGAAGAAGGCCGACAGCCGGTCGACGTCGTGGAACTGGCGGGCGAGCGTGGCGGCCAGGTCGAAGCGGAACCCGTCCACGTGCATCTCGGTGACCCAGTAGCGCAGGCTGTCCATGATGAGCTGCAGCGCGTGGGGGTGGGCCATGTTGAGGCTGTTGCCGGTGCCCGTGGTGTCGTAGTAGTGGGCACGGTCGTCGGGCACGAGCCGGTAGTAGGCCCGGTTGTCGATGCCCTTGAAGGACAGCACCGGGCCCAGGTGGTTCCCCTCGGCGGTGTGGTTGTAGACGACGTCGAGGATCACCTCCACCCCTGCCTCGTGCAGCGCCCGCACCATCGACTTGAACTCGGGCACCTGGGAGCCGTCCGACCCGGCCCAGGAGTACTCGTAGTGGGGCGCGAAGAACCCGATCGAGTTGTAGCCCCAGTAGTTGCGCAGCCCGCGCTCGACGAGGTGGGCGTCGTGCACGAACTGGTGCACCGGCTGGAGCTCGACGGCGGTCACGCCCAGCGACCGCAGGTGGTCGAGGGCCAGCGGGTGGGCCAGGCCGGCGTAGGTGCCCCGCAGCAGATCGGGGATGCCGGGGTGGGTGGCGGTGAACCCCTTGACGTGCATCTCGTAGATGACGGACTCGTGCAGCGGCACGTCGGGCGGCCGGTCCGCCCCCCAGTCGAAGTAGGGGCTGACCACCACGCCCTTGGGGACGTGGGCGCCGCTGTCCTCGTCGTTGCGGGTGGCCGGGTCGCCGAAGGCGTAGGGGAAGCACGACGGATGCCAGTCCACGCCGCCGTCGATCGCCTTGGCGTACGGGTCCAGCAGCAGCTTGTGGGGGTTGCAGCGGTGGCCGGCACCCGGGTCCCACGGGCCGTGGACCCTGAACCCGTAGCGCTGGCCGATGCCGACCCGGGGCAGATAGGCGTGCCAGCAGAACCCGTCGACCTCGGTGAGCCGCACCCGTCGCTCGACGCCGTCGTCGAACAGGCAGAGGTCGACGGCGTCGGCCACCTCCGAGAAGAGGGAGAAGTTGGTGCCGGCACCGTCGTAGGTGGCGCCGAGCGGGTACGGCCGGCCCGGCCACACCTCGATGTCGTTGGTCACGCGGCGCTCTCCGTCTGTCGGTCGGAGGATCGTGGGGACGAGGCCCGAGGGGGCAAGGTTAGAGCGCCGTGCCCGCCTTGCTGCCTTCCGGCCCTCAACCGCAGCCGGGGCAGGTGCCCACCAGGTCGAGCCGGTGGTGGTCGACGACGAAGCCGTGGGCGCGGGCGATGCGGGCCAGCGCGCGGTCGAGGTCGCCCTCGAGCTCGGGCGACACCGTGAAGTCCCGCACGTCGCCACAGGTCGTGCAGATCAGGTGGTGGTGGTGCCCGGTCAGCTCCTCGGCCAGCTCGTAGCGGGCGAGGTCGTCGGCGCCCACGACGCGGTGGACGACGCCGGACCGCTCCAGCACGGACAGGTTCCGGTAGGCCGACGACAGGGCCAGCGACCCGTCCTGGCGGCGGAGGCCGGCGATCGACAGCGGCGCCCCTGCCGCTGCCAGCACCTCGACGATCGCCCGGCGGGCGGTGGTGTACCGCCGCCCCCGCGACGCCAGCCGCTGGGCGACCTCCTCGTGCAGGTCGGCGACGCTGGCGGTCACGCCCATGCGCCGGACCCTACCGGCACGGCCGGCCGGGACCCCGAGCGCGCTCACCGCCCGGTCCGGTGCGCCTCGCGGCGGCACGCGTCGTCGTGGGGGGCGTCGGCCGGGTGGCCGTGGCGACGGTCGTGGTGGGGATCGTCGACGACGACCGTGCCTCCCCCCAGGTGGAGGATGCGGCCGCCGTAGGCCTGTCGCAGCGGCTCGTCGGCCAGGGCCTCCTCGGGGGGGCCCGCCGCCACCACCCGGTTGGCCAGCAGGAGGACGAGGTCGGCGCGGCGGGCGTCCTCGAGGTCGTGGGTGGAGGCCACCACGGTCCTGCCGGCGTCCCGCTCGGCGTCCATGGCCGCCAGGATCCGCTGCCGGGACAGGACGTCGAGCCCCGTGACCGGCTCGTCGAGCAGGAGCAGGTCGGAGTCCTGGGCCAGCCCCTGGGCCACGAGCACCCGCTGGCGCTGGCCACCGGACAGCTCGTGGAGCTGGCGACCGGCCAGGTCGGCGACGTCCATGCGCTCGAGCGCCCGGGCGACGGCGGCCCGGTCGTCGGGCCGGAGGCGGGCGAAGGGGCCGCGGCGGGCGTAGCGGGCCATCGTCACGGTCTCGCCCACGGTGACGGGAAGCTGACGGTCCACCTCGGTCGCCTGCAGGACCAGGGCCACGCCGCCCCGGCGGCGGCGGGCGGGGACGTCGAGGTGGCCGGCCCGGGGCTCCACGAGGCCGGCCACCGCCCGCAGGAGCGTGGACTTGCCCGAGCCGTTGGGGCCGATGAGGGCGACCGAGCGACCGGCGGGGAGGGCGAAGGTGGCGCCGGCCAGGGCGGTGCGGGCGCCGTAGGCCAGCAGCAGCCGGTGGGCGCTCACGGCCGGCGGTCCCTCCACGCCGAGGGCGGTGGGGGCCGGCGTTGGTGCAGGGGAGGCGGCACCGGGCCTGGTGGGGGGCGGGGTCATGACGGCCGGCTCCAGTTGCAGACGAGAATCGTTCTTCCTTAGCATGCCGCAACGGGAACGAGACTGATTCCCACTCCGCCATGCGACGACCAGCACCCCCGCCCCCACCCCCCTGCCGCCGCGACCCCCCGACCCCCCGGCTTCCCCGGCTGGTGCTGGCCACGGCGCTCGTCGTGGCCAGCCTGGCCGGGGCCTGCGGCGACGGGGGGAGCAGCGCCGGTGGTGACCACCCCTCCGTCGTGGTCACCACGTCGGTGCTGGGCGACGTCGTCCGCGACCTCGTCGGCGAGGGGACGTCGGTGGCGGTGCTCGTGCCGGCCGGGGCCGACCCGCACGAGCTGCAGCCCTCGGCCCGCCAGGTGGCCGAGATGCGAGAGGCCGACCTCCTGGTGGTCAACGGCGGCGGCCTCGAGGCCGGGCTCGACGACGCCATGGCCACCGCCGTCGACGAGGGCGTGCCCGTCTTCGAGGCGATCGACCACGTCCCCACCCTGCCGGCGGCGACCGGTGCCCGCGACGGCCACGGGGACGGGCGGCACCCCGTCGACCCCCACTTCTTCACCGACCCGGCCCGCATGGCCCGCGCCGCCGAGGCGTTGGCCGACCGCCTGGCCACCACCGTGCCGGGGCTGGCGACCGACGCCTTCCGGCGGCGGGCCGCCGCCGTGGTCGCCGACCTGCGCGCCCTCGACGCCGAGGTGGCCGCCACCCTGGAGGTGGTCCCCCCCGAGCGACGGCGCCTGGCCACCACCCACGACCTGCTGGCCTACCTGGCCGACCGCTACGGGTTCGAGGTGCTCGGGTCGGTGGTGGGCTCGCTCTCCGAGGATGCCGGTCCCAGCGCCCGCGACATCGCCGCCCTGGCCGCAAGGGTCCGCGACGCCGGCGTCCCCGCGGTGTTCACCGACGCCTCGTCGTCCCGCGATCTCGCCGAGGCGCTGGCCGACGAGGCCGGCGGCCTCGACGTCGTCGTCGTCCACGGCGAGTCCCTCGGCGAACCCGGGTCGGGGGCCGACACGTACGCCGGCATGATCCGCACCGACGCCGAGCGCATCGCCGCAGCGCTGGCCCCACCGGGTACGGCCCCGGCGGGCCAGAGGTCGGGGCGGGCGGACCGGCACGGGCGGTCGCCCGGGGTGACGTCGCCGCCTCGGTACCGTTCGGGCCGATGATCGGCTGGTTCAGCGAGGCGTTCGAGCCCGCCTTCATGCAACGGGCGCTCGTGGCCGGGCTGCTGGCCGCCACCGGTGCCGCCGTCGTCGGCACGTGGGTCGTCCTGCGGGGCCTCACGTTCCTGGGCGACGCCCTGGCCCACGGGGTCGTCCCCGGGCTGGCCCTGGCCCTGCTGTGGGGCTTCAGCCCCGTGGTGGGCGCCTTCGCCGCCGCCCTGGTGATGAGCGGAGCCGTCACCCTCGTGAACCGGCGGGCGCGGGTGCGCGAGGACACCGGCATCGGGCTCCTCTTCGTCGGGATGCTCGCCCTGGGGGTGGTCATCACCTCCCGCTCGGACAGCTTCAGCAGCGACGTCACCACGGTGCTGTTCGGCGACGTGCTCGCCGTCACCCCCGGCGACGTGCGGGGCCAGCTGGTGGCCACGGCGGCCGTGGTGGTCGCCTCGGTCGTCCTGTACCGACCGTTCCTGGCCCTGGCCTTCAACGTCGAGAAGGCGGCCACGCTGGGCCTCCACCCCACCCTCACGCACCTGGTCCTGATGGCCCTGCTCACCACCGCCATCGTCGCCAGCTTCCGGGCCATCGGGTCGCTGCTGGTGTTCGGCCTCCTGATCGGCCCCCCCGCCACCGCCGGGCTGCTGGTGCGGCGGGTCCCCCTCATCATGGCCACCGCGGTGGGGCTGGGGGCGCTGGCCGTCGTGGCGGGCCTGGCGCTCAGCTACCACCACGACACCGCGGGGGGCGCCACCGTGGCCGGCCTGGCCGTGGCCGAGTTCTTCGTGGTGCTCGCCGCCCAGGAGCTCCGCCGGGGGATCCGGGCCGCCCGGGGCCGCCAGGCGGTGTGACGCGCCCGACCGGCGCCGATGCGGGGATCACCGGTCGGCCCGGCCGGCACCGGCGGTGTCGTCCCGGTCGACGACCACGTGGCGCTCGATGGTGGCTCCGGTGTCCCGCAGCCACGCCACCGTGAGGCGGTCGTAGGCGACGAGCCGTCGGGTGGTGGGATCGAGGTAGAGGATCGACGCCGTCAACGGCTCGGGCTCCTCCCCCTGCAGGCCACGGAGCCCCGCCCCGCCCGTGGACCCCTCGACGAGCAACCGGGTCCCCTCCCCGTCCGGCGCCGTGGTGGGCGACGGGACCGTCCCCTCCCCGGTCCCGCCCCCGGCGCCCGGCGGGCCCGTCCCCTCGCCCTCGTCGCCCTCGTCACCGCGGTCGCCACCGTCACCCTCGTCGCCGTCGCCGTCGCCGTCGGTGCCGGTGTCGGCGGGCGGGAGCGTGCGCTCGTCGGGCTCGTGGGTGTGACCGGCCAGGACGAGGGGGACCACGCCGCCCAGGTCGCTCGCCATCCGCGGATCGTGGACCATGGCCACGTCGACGGGAGGTGGCTCGTCGGCCCGCAGCGCCTCGGCCACCCCGGGGGCGGCGGCGGCGGCCCGCTCGCCCTCGCCACCCGGGCCGCGCTGGCTCTTGTCGGGCGTGTAGCGGGGATCGCCGACGCCCCAGAACCGCAGCCCGGCCACCTCGGCGGACCGGCCGTCCAGCACCACGGCGTTGGGCTGTGCGGCCACCGCCCGCTGGGTGGCGGCCGAGTCGTGGTTGCCGCGCACGTACACGTACGGCACGTCGAGTCGCCCGATGCGGCCGAGGAGCCGGGCCTCCGGGTCAGTCCCCCAGTCCGTCAGGTCGCCGGTGTCGGCCACGACGTCCACGCCGAACTGCTCGGTGAGGCGGTCCATCATGTCGAACGCCTGCGGGTTGAGGTGGACGTCGCTGACGTGGAGCACCCGGACGAGGCGGTCGTCCGGCTCGAAGGTGGGCAGCTCCTCGCCGGCCAGGTAGAGCGTGGCGACGTTGTCCACCAGCTCGCTGAGCTGCTCGCGGTACTCGCCGAACCGGTCGATGACCGCCTCGATGTCGCCCACGGCCGTGGGAGCCCGGGTCAGCAGGCCCGTGTAGCGGGGCTCGGCCACGGCATCGGCCCGGAACGTCGCCAACGACCCCGTCCCCAGGGCCACGACCAGCAGGGAACCCACGGCTCCCCCGCCGAGGACCGACCGCCACGACCACGGCACGCCGGCCGCCAACGCCCCGGCGACGCCACCGGCGACGGCCAGGGCCCCGGACCGCAGCCCCAGGAGGAGGAGGGCCGAGCGCACCTCGGCGGCGGCGTCGTCGCCCAGGGTCTCGATCCGCGCCGGGTCGGCGGCGATGCGCTCGGCGTCGGCCACCCCGATCTCGTCGACGCGCAGGTCGAGCCGGACCGGCCAGTCGTGGGTGTCGAGCTGGATGGTGCCCAGGGGGGCCAGGTGCACCACCGTCTCGCCGCTGAGCGACGGCCGGAGGGCCATGGTCGTCTCGAACGGCCCCACCTTGGCCGGGGCCCGGCCCAGCAACAGGACGGCAACCACGGCACCCACCAGGGCGAACGCCGCCCCGCGCCACCACGGGGCTCGCCGCGCCACCGTGGCTGCCCAGGCACCGAGCCGGTCGCTCGCCCGCCGGGCGCGGGACGGCG
>DASUJB010000062.1:0-2202 GCA_036279475.1 Acidimicrobiales bacterium
AGGCGCCCACGGCCTTCCTCCGCACGGTCGTGGAGCGCCTCTCCTCCACGTCCCGGTACCGGAGCCCCCTCCCCGGCATCGTCGAGCCGCTCACCGAGCGGGAGCTCGCGGTGCTGGCCCTGCTACCGACGCAGCTGCCCAACGGCGAGGTGGCAGACCGGCTCGGCATCTCGCCCAACACCCTGAAGACGCACCTCGAGCACGTCTACCGCAAGCTCGGCGTGGCCCGTCGTGGCGAGGCGGTGGCCACCGCCGAGCGCCTCCACCTCCTCTAGCCCCCGGTCCACCCGCCACCCCGGTCCCGCCGGGGGGTGGGCACGGATCGGCAGGACGACGCACCGACCCCCGGAGGTCAGGACATGGCCCTGGACGGCACCGACCCGGCCGACGAGGCCCGGGTCACCGGAGCCCGGATCGGGCCCGGCGGCCTCCTCGCCCGGCCGCGCCTGGTGGAGCACCTGCGGAGAGCGGTCCGGGGACGGTTGACGGTGGTGTCCGCCCCGGCCGGCTCCGGCAAGACGGTGGCCCTGGAGCAGTGGGTGGCGGGTCACCGGGACGGCCCCGTGACCTGGGTGGCACCGGCCGGGTCCGACGCCGGCCGGCGGCCCGTCCGGGGCCTCGACGGGCCGACCGCGGGAGGTGGCCGCCACCGGGCGCCGCCGTCGGCGGACACCGGTGACGCCGTCGTCGTCGTCGACCCCCTGCCCGACTCCGCCCCCGCCACGGCCGCCGGGCTGGAACCGCTCCTGGCCGGGGTGCCCGACGGCGCCCACGTGGTCGTGGCCACGCGGCGCCGGTGGCCAGCACCGGCGGGCGGTGACCCGGAGGTGGTCGCACGCCTGGACGAGGGGTACCTCGCGCTCACCGCCCCCGAGGCGGGCACCGTGCTGGCCGCGGCGTCCGGCCGGCAGGACCTGACCCCGCGGCACGTCGAGGTGCTCCTGGCCCGGACGGCCGGCTGGCCCGCCGGCCTGCGCCTGGCGGCGGCGGCCCTGCGGCACGCCCCCGACCTCGACCGCTTCGTCGACGGATTCACGGGGGAGGAGCCGCACGTGGCGGGGTTCCTGCGCCACGAGGTCCTCGCCGGCCAGTCGGCCGGGGTCCGCCGCTTCCTGACGTGCACGTCGGTGCTGGACCGCCTCGGCGGCCCGCTGTGCGACGCCCTGACGGGGGACGGCGGCGGGGCGACCACGCTGCGCTCCCTGGAGGCGCGCGGCCTGTTCACCCGGGCCGTGGCCCCGGGGGGCTGGTACGCCTACCACCCCCTCTTCCGCGACGTCCTCCGCCAGGAGCTGCGCCGCCGCGCTCCCCACGCCGAGGCCGAGCTGCTGGCTCGGGCCGCGGCGTGGCACGTCGACCACGACGATCCCGAGCCGGCCGCCCGCTACCTCGCCGAGGCCGAGGCCTGGGACGAGCTCGTCCGGCTGGTCGACCACCACGGCAGCCCGGCGGGCCGGAGCGGGGGCGCCGAGCGCGGGCTGAGGTGGTTGGACGCCCTGCCGGGCGGCACGTCCCCGCGGCGGCCCGACGGGGCGACCCGCCGCGCCTACCTGCTCACCACGCAGGGACGGGCGCGACTGGCGCAGCGCCTCCTCCACGAGGCGGGGAGCGACCCCGCCGACCCCGGCGAGCGGGTCCTCCGCCAGGCCGTCCGGGCCCTGTGGGGGTTCCTCGACGCGCCGCCCGCGCCGGTCGTGGAGGCGGCCGACGCCGTCCTCGCCGAGGTCGACAGGGTCGAGCCCGCCGACATCCCCGACATCCTCGGCGCCACCAGCCCTGCCACCCTGCGCTCCCTGGCCGCCGGGTCGCGGGGCCGGGCCCTCTGGTCGCTGGGCGACCTCCCGGCCAGCCGGGCCGCCTTCGCCCTGGCCGCGGCGGGACCGGACGTGCCACTGCCGTGGGAGCCCGCCGTCCTCGGCGCCCGGGCGCTGCTCGAGGCGTGGTCAGGCCACCTCCGCGTCGCCCGCGCCCTGGCCGGGCGGGCGCTGGCGGTCGCCGGGCCCCCCCTCGCCCACCACCCGGTGACCGTCGACGCCGGGCTGGCGGCCGCCCACGTCGCCCGCGAGCGGGGGGAGCTGCCGCTCGCCGACGGGTACCTGGGCGAGGTCGCCGCCCTCGTCGCAGGGTCGGAGCGGCCGACCGCGCTGGCGGTCCACGCCGTCGAGCGTGGCCTCTGGCACCTGGCAGCGGGCCGGCCCGACC
>DASUJB010000063.1:0-61361 GCA_036279475.1 Acidimicrobiales bacterium
TGCCGGTGGGCGTCGCCGGCCGCCGCCGACCCGGATGACGACGCCCGGGCCGGGCCGCGGGTCGATCCCGGCCGGCCGCCGGGGGCGGATGTCCTCGGCCGGGCGCGGCCTGGGTGGCGAGCAGGTCGAGGGCCGGCAGGCCGTCCGCGAGCTGCTGAGCGCGGGCCGCCGTCCCGTGCGCGAGGTCTGGATGCTGGACGAGCGGGGCGACTCCCCGATCCTCGACGACATCCGCCGCCTGGCGGCTGCCAGACGGGTGCCGGTGCTCCCCGTGAGCCGGGCCCGCTTCGTCGCCCGCTCCCGCTGCGAGGCACCGCAGGGCGTGCTGGCCGTGGCCGACCCGCTGCCCGAGTCGACCCTCGAGGACCTCCTCGCCCCGCCGGGTGGGGGGGCACCGTTCCTGATCGCCCTGGACGGCATCACCGACCCCGGGAACCTGGGGGCGGTGCTCCGCTCCGCCGAGTGCGCCGGCGCCACCGGCGCGGTGTTGCCCCGCCACCGGGCCGTGCACGTCACCCCGGCCGCCACCAAGGCGGCGGCCGGGGCTGTCGAGCACCTGCCGATCGCCGTGGTCGGAGGGTTGCCCACGGCTCTCGCCGACCTGCGCCGGGTCGGCGTCCACCTGGTGGGGCTCGACGGCGGTGCGTCGGCCACCCTCGACGAGCTGGTGGGCGCCGAGGGTCCCGTGTGCCTGGTGCTGGGCTCCGAGGGGCGGGGGCTGTCGCGGCTGGTCCGGCAGCGCTGCGACCAGGTGCTGGCCATCCCGACGGCCGGTGCGTTGAGCTCGCTCAACGTGTCGGCGGCCGCCACCCTGGCCTGCTTCGACGTGGCTCGGCAGCGCCGGACCTCATCGGGAGGGGGGAGGGGTGGCGCCGGCAGGGGACGGCCGGCTGAGCCCGAGGGGGGACGGCCGGCTGAGCCCGAGGCGGGAGTCGAACCCGCGACCTGACGCTTACAAGGCGCCTGCTCTGACCAGCTGAGCTACTCGGGCGGGGCCGTCGCGCATGCTAGGCGCTCCGGGTCCACGGGCGGGCTCGGGGCCCGGGTCGGCGGCCAACGGGTGGGCCGGGGGCCGGGTCGGCGGCCAACGGGTGGGCTGGGGGCCGGGTTCGGGCGGCCGACTCGCTGGCCGCGGCTCGGGTCCGGGCGCGGCCGGGCGGCCCCCGCCGCGTGGGTGCTTGCATCGCGCGGGGCGCACGGCCAGCCTTGGGTCAGTGGTACTCAGCGAGCGCGACCGGGCGATCCTCGACCTCGAGCGGGAGTGGCGACTCCTGCCCACGTCGAAGGCGACGGCCATCCGCACCCGGCTCGGCATCTCCCCGACCCGCTACTACGCACTGCTCGACGTGCTGATCGACGATCCCGCCGCCGCCCTCCACGATCCGCTCGTGGTCCGGCGCCTGCGCCGGTCGCGGGCCGAGCGGCGCCGGCTCCGGGCCGAGGGCCGTCGCCTCGGGCACGGCCCCTGAGGAGGCGACCATGCCCACAACCGAGCGTCCCCCCACCCGCCCGGCCCGGGGCTCCAGCCCCATGCGGGGTGTGGCCCTCGTGGCCGTGGCCGTGGTGCTCGGCTTCTTCGTCCTCCGGGCCATCGACGACACCGGCGGCGGGCCCTCCGCCGCCGAGGTCGGAGCTCCCGGCACCACGGAGGCCGCGTCCAGCCGCACCACGGCTCCTCCCCCGTCCGAGCCCTCGACGCCCGCTCCCCACCCGCCCGGCGAGGTCGTCGTCCTCGTGGCCAACGGCTCGGGGGTCCAGGGAGCGGCGGGCACGCAGGCGCAGGCCATCCAGGACGGTGGGTACCAGGTGCTGCCGGCAGCCAACGCTCCCCAGCGGGTCGAGGCGACCCAGGTGCTCGCCACCCCGGGCTTCGAGGCCGACGCCGAGGCGCTGGCCCGGGCCATCGGTGCTCCGCCCGGGGCGGTGGCCGCCATGCCCGACCCACCGCCGCTCGACCTGGCCGGCGCCGACGTGCTGGTGGTGCTGGGGCCCGACCTGGCCCAGGGCTGAGCTCGACCGTCCTGGGCGTGCCTCACCTGGCGCGTCGACCGGCGGGGGGTGCCTCCAGGGCCGTCACCTGCCCACCGCTACGGTCGGGCCGGTGACCGACGAGCGTGCCCTCCTCGCCCCCTTCCTCGACCGTCCCCGGGACGCCGGCATCGTCCTCGACTTCGACGGCACCCTGGCACCCATCGTCGACGCCCCCGCCGCCGCCCACCTCGCGGCCGGGGCGGCCGAGGCCCTCACCGCCGTCGACCGGCGGTTCGCGCTGGTGGCCGTCCTGTCCGGCCGGCCCGTCGACTTCCTGCGCACGGTGGTGCCCGAGGGCATCACCCTGTGCGGGCTCTACGGCCTCGAGGTCCTGCGGGCGGGATCCCGTCACGACCACCCCGGGGCGGGAGCATGGCGGGAGGCCGTCGCCGACGTGGCCCGCTCCTCGGTCGACTGCGGCCCCTCCGGGATGGACGTGGAGGAGAAGGGCCTGTCGCTCACGTTGCACTACCGCCGCCACCCCGAGGCGGCCGGGGCCGTGGAGGCCTGGGCCCGCCAGCAGGCGACCCGGTCGGGCCTGGAGGCCCGGGGGGCGAAGATGTCGGTCGAGCTGCACCCCCCCCTCGCCATCGACAAGGGCACGGCGCTGGAGGAGCTGGCCGGCGACCTGGAGGCGGTGTGCTTCGTGGGGGACGACCGGGGCGACCTGGCGGCCTTCGAGGCCCTCGATCGGCTGGCCGGGCGGGGAGCGCACGTGCTGAGGGTGGCCGTGGGTGGCGCCGAGGCGCCCCCCGAGCTGGTGCAGCGGGCCGACCTGGTGCTCGACGGCCCCGACGCCGTGGTGGGGTTCCTGCGGTCGCTGGTGCCGGAGACCTCGCCGTACCCGGGGACCGACGCCGCTCCCGATCGTTGAGGGCGGATCGGGCGAGCGGCGTCAGCCCACCGCCAGCTGGTCGGCCAACCAGTCGGCCGGGCGGCGGGCGAGGGCCAGCTCTCGCCATCGTGCGGCACGTGCCGCCCGCTCCCCGGCGGGGAGGCCGAGGGCCCGGTCGAGCACCTCGGCCGTGCCGGCCACGTCGAAGGGAGCGACGGCCAGGGCCGCCTCCCCGATCTCGTCCCAGACCCCGGCCTCGGGGGAGAGGCACAGCACGGCGTCGCGCTCGTTGACGACAGCCCCCTCCTTGGCGACCAGGTTGAGGCCGTCGCGGATGGGGTTGACCAGCAGTGCGTCCGCCCGCCGGAGCACGGCGATCGACCGGGCGTAGTCGTCCTCGGTGTCGTAGACGACCGGCGTCCAGCCGGGCGTGGCCCAGCGCTCGTTGATGCGGGCCACGGTGGCGTCGACCTCCTCCCGGTACGTGCGGTAGGCGGGGACGCCGGTGCGCGACGGGTAGACCGAGGCGAGGAACACGACGCGGCCCCGCCACTCCGGGTGGCGCTCGAGGAGGGCGTCGAACGCCAGGAAGCCCCGCCCGATGTTCTTCGAGAGCTCGATGCGGTCGACCCGGGCCACGACGAGCCGGTCGCCCACCAGGTCGTCGAGCGCGGCCAGCGCTGCGTGGCAGGCCGTCGACGCCGCCGTGCGGCGCACGTCCTCGGCCGCGACCGGGAGGGGTGACGAGAAGGTGCGGGGCACCGCCGCCCCCAGCTCCCGGCAGCAGGCGGTGAAGTCCGCGGCCCAGCGAGGGGTGTGGAAGCCGCAGGCACCGTGGCCGGCGAGCCCGGCGAGGAGCTCGCCGGCGAGGTGGGGGGGCAGCACCCGCAGCCAGGTCGGCGTGGCGAAGGGCGTGTGGTGGAAGTGCACCGTGGCGAGGTCGGGCCGTCGTCCGGCCAGCGACGAGCCCAGCAGCGACAGGTGGTAGTCCTGCACCAGGACCATCGCACCGGGCGGTGCGGTCTCGGCCACCGCCAGGGCGAACGCCTCGTTGACCTGGCGATAGGCGGCCCAGGCGTCGGCCAGCTCCGGCCCGAAGGCCGGCTCCCGCGGCAGGTCGTAGAGCCCGTGGTGCAGGAACCACAGGATCTGGTTGCTCACGACGTCGTAGGCGAGCCGGTAGGTGTCCGGGTCGACCGTCACCAGGCGCACCCGGAACCCCTCGGCATCGACGACGCCGGCCTGGGCGGCCCGGCGGTCGCCGTCGGACATGGCGGCGGCCACCCACAGGGTCTCGGTGCCCGTCACGAGCCCTCCCAGGCCGGAGACCAGGCCGCCGGCGCCGCGCCGGGCTACGAGGGCACCGTCGCCGGCGTCGTGGAACGACAGCGGGCCTCGGTTGGACACGATGACGACGGCGCGGTCCACGGAGGAGCGAGGCTACCGCGAGGGGTCCCGGCCACCGCGGGGTGGCGGGCCACGGCCGTGGGGAGCCGCGGGGACCGGACGTGGTGGGCTGCCGGTGGGCCGGTGGGCCGGTGGGCCGGTGGGCCGGTGGGCGGTGGGCGGTGGCCGGTGGGCGGTGGGCGGTGGCCGTGGCCGTGGGACCCCGGGGCCGTGGGCCACAATCGTGCCGTGCGCGTGGTGATCGCCCCCGACAAGATGCGCGGCACGGCCAGCGCTCGCCAGGTGGCGGCGGCGGCCGGGCGTGCCGCCCGGGCCGCCGGGTGGCGGGCGGACGAGGTGCCGGTGGCCGACGGTGGCGAGGGCACGCTCGACGTGCTCGGGGGGCCCAACCGGGCCACCACCGTGACCGGCCCGTTGGGGGAGCCGGTGGAGGCCGGCTGGCGGCTGAGCGGCCGCACGGCCGTGGTCGAGATGGCCCGGGCGTCCGGCCTCCAGCTGGTGGGCGGGGCCGAGGGCAACGATCCCGTCGGGGCGTCGACGGTGGGGACGGGAGAGCTCCTGGCCGCGGCGGTCGACGCCGGGGCACGGCGCATCCTCGTGGGGCTCGGGGGGTCCGCCACCACCGACGGCGGACTCGGCGCCCTGCGTGCCCTCTACCCCCTGCACCGGCTGGCCGGCGTCGAGATCGAGGCGCTGTGCGACGTGCGGACCGCCTTCGTCGACGCCGCCGCCGTGTTCGCGCCACAGAAGGGTGCGTCGCCCGCCCAGGTCGAGCTGCTGCGCCGGCGCCTCGAGCGACTCGCCGACGTCTACCTGGCCGACCACGACGTCGACGTGCGGGCCATGGAGGGGGCGGGGGCGGCCGGGGGCCTGGCGGGGGGGCTGGCGGTGGCGGGCGCCCGCCTCGTGGCCGGGTTCGACGCGGTGGCCGAGGAGGTCGGCCTGCCCGAGCTGATCGAGGGTGCCGACCTCGTCCTCACCGCCGAGGGCTTCCTCGACGAGCAGTCCTTCGACGGCAAGGTCGTGGGGGGCGTGGCCCAGCTCGCTCGGGACGCCGGGGTCCGGTGCGTGGCCGTCGTGGGCGAGGTGGTCCCCGACCTCGGGCCCGAGCTGCGCTCGGCCGTCGAGGTGGTGTCCCTGGTCGAGCGCGTGGGTGAGCAGCGGGCGCGGGCCGACGCCACCACGTGCGTCGAGGAGGTCGTGGCCGGCCTCCTGGCCCGGCACCGCCCGCCCTCGGGGGAATGAGGGGGGCGAGGGGGCCGTTGGGTACGATCCGGGCGATCCCCCGGCCGTCGACGCCCACCTCCGGGGTCGACCGCGATCCGTCTCCAGCCGAGGACCAGTCACGATGAGCGTCTCCGTCCGCATCCCCACCACGCTGCGCCCCCTCGCCGGCGGCCGGTCCGAGGTGTCGCTCGAGGGGGCGAACGTGCGAGAGGTCATCGCCCACCTCGACGGTGCCCACCCCGGGTTCGCCGACCGCCTCCTCGACGAGGACGGCAACCTCCGGCGCTTCGTCAACGTCTTCGTGGCCGACGACGACATCCGCTTCCTCGACGGCCTGGACACCCCGGTGCCCGACGGCGCCGAGGTGGCCATCATCCCGGCCGTGGCCGGCGGCTGAGGGCGGCGACCCCTCGGGTCGTCCTGACGATTAGCACTCTCCGGTTGCGAGTGCTGAACCTCCGTGGTTGACTGACTGGCACTCACGTTCGTCGAGTGCCAATCCCGTGCCCAACGGAGGGAACAGAGGGAATGCCGAAGATCATCGCTTTCGACACCGAGGCGCGCCACAGCCTCGAGGCCGGCATGAACAAGCTGGCTGACGCCGTCCGCGTCACTCTGGGGCCCAAGGGCCGCAACGTCGTGCTCGACAAGAAGTGGGGCGCACCCACCATCACCAACGACGGCGTGTCGATCGCCAAGGAGATCGAGCTCGAGGACCCCTACGAGAAGGTGGGGGCCGAGCTGGTGAAGGAGGTGGCCAAGAAGACCGACGACGTGGCGGGCGACGGCACCACCACCGCCACCGTGCTCGCCTGGTCCATGGTGCGCGAGGGCCTGCGCAACGTGGCCGCCGGGGCCAATCCCATGTCGCTGAAGCGGGGCATCGAGGCGGCCGTCGACGCCGCCGTCGAGGCCATCAGGGCCCAGGCCGTGGAGATCGACTCCAAGGACCAGGTGGCCCAGGTGGCCGGCATCTCCGCCGCCGACGCCGAGATCGGCGAGATGATCGCCGAGGCCATCGACAAGGTGGGCAAGGACGGCGTCATCACGGTGGAGGAGTCGCAGACGTTCGGCATGGAGATGGACCTCGTCGAGGGCATGCGCTTCGACAAGGGCTACATCTCGGCCTACTTCGTCACCGATCCCGACCGCATGGAAGCGGTCTTCGACGACCCCTACATCCTCCTGGTCAGCGGCAAGATCTCCACCGTGCGCGACCTCCTCCCCGTGCTGGAGAAGGTCATGCAGTCGGGCAAGCCGCTGGTGATCGTGGCCGAGGACGTCGAGGGCGAAGCCCTGTCGACCCTGGTCGTCAACAAGATCCGCGGCACCTTCAAGTCGGTCGCCATCAAGGCGCCCGGCTTCGGCGAGCGCCGCAAGGCCATGCTGGCCGACATCGGCATCCTCACCGGTGGCCAGGTCATCAGCGAGGAGGTGGGCCTCAAGCTGGAGAACACCACCCTCGACCTGCTCGGCCAGGCCAAGAAGGTGATCGTCACCAAGGACGAGACGACCATCGTCGAGGGTGCCGGCGCGCCCGACGACATCCAGGGCCGGATCAAGCAGATCAAGGCGGAGATCGAGAGCACCGACTCCGACTACGACCGCGAGAAGCTGCAGGAGCGGCTGGCCAAGCTGTCGGGCGGCGTCGCCGTGCTCAAGGTCGGTGCGGCCACCGAGGTGGAGCTCAAGGAGAAGAAGCACCGCATCGAGGACGCCGTCTCCACCACCAAGGCCGCCATCGAGGAGGGCGTGGTCGCCGGCGGCGGCACCACCCTCGTCCGGGCCCAGTCGAAGGTGCAGGAGCTGGCCGGGTCGCTGCGGACGGACGAGGCCACCGGTGCCCGCATCGTGGCCCGCTCCCTCGAGGCCCCGCTGAGGCAGATCGCCGTCAACGCCGGCCTGGAGGGTGGCGTGGCGATCGAGCGGGTCCGGAACCTCGAGGGGACCGAGGGCCTCAACGCCGCCACCGGAGAGTACGAGGACCTCACCAAGGCCGGCATCATCGATGCCGCCAAGGTCACCCGCTCGGCCCTTCAGAACGCCGCCTCGATCGCGGCGCTGTTCCTCACCACCGAGGCGGTCATCGCCGACAAGCCGGAGGAGGAGCACGCCGCCGCCGGCGCCGGCGCCGGCGCCGGGATGGAGGACTTCTGAGCCTGCTCCCCCCGCCCTGACGATGTCGGACCGCCGCCCTCCGGGGCGGCGGTCCCGCGCCGGGGCCGCCGGCCCGACCGCGCCACCGGACCGCCGGTAGCTTCGGGGGCATGCAGGGCACCCGCATCGTGATGGTCCGGCACGGCGAGTCCATGGCGCAGGAGCGCGGGGTCGTCGGTGGGCACAAGGGCTGCACCGGTCTCTCCGACCGGGGCCGGGCCCAGGTCGGAGCCCTGCGCGACCGGTGGAAGGCCGTCGACGAGCTGGGCGGTGACGTCGTGCTGTACGCCAGCGTGATGCGCCGGGCCGTCGAGACGGCGGAGATCCTGGCACCGGTCCTGGGTGACCCGGTGATCAGCGAGGACTGCGCCTTCTGCGAGCACCACCCGGGCGAGGGCGACGGACTGCCCTGGGCCGAGTTCGACGAGCGCTATCCCCACCCCGGCGACGACTGGCACCCGGACCTCCGGCGCGATCCCGGCAGCGAGACGTGGAACGAGATGGCGGCGCGCGTCCGCGCCGGCGTGGACCGCCTGGTGGCCGACCACCCCGGCCGGACCGTGGTCGTGGCCTGCCACGGCGGGGTCATCGTCCAGACCATGATCCGGTCGCTGCGGATCGACGTCGACGCCACCGGCCAGCGGGCCTGGTTCGGCCCCGACAACGCCTCGATCACCGAGTGGCGCTGTGGCCCCAACCCCTACGCCAGGCGGTCGGGCGAGTGGCAGCTGGTGCGGTTCAACGACCACGCCCACCTGGCCGCCAGGGGGCTGGGGCGCTGATCCGGCCCGGGATCGCGCCACGGACCTCAGCGCTCGTGGCGGGAGGCCGGGGGGATCCAGCGGGGGTCGACGTCGTCGTCGGGCTCGAGGGGGCGCATGGCGAGGTCGATGGCGCTCCATAGCGTCTTGGACACGGGGTAGAAGAGCAGGGGGACGACGACGGCGGTGGCGACGATCAGCACCACCGCCCCCACGGCCGACTCGTCCTGGTAGGTGGCCACGAAGCCGACGAGGACGGCCACCATCACGGCGCCGAAGCTCACGATGGTGTTGAGGCCCAGGGCACCGAGCCAGTGCCCCTCGATGCGCTCGAGCCGGAAGCCGCAGCGGGGGCACCGGTCGGCGATGGTGAACCAGCGCCGGAAGAGGCGCCCCTGGCCGCACAGCGGGCAGCGGCGGGTCAGGCCTCGCAGCAGCAGCCGCGACACGGTCAGGGGCGGGGGGGCCTCGGGCTCGCCGTCGCCGGGCGGGCTGGGGGCAGCAGGCTGGTCCACGCCGCCGAGCATGCCCGACGGTGGCTCCGACGCGGCAAGGCCCGACCGGGCACGTGCCGCCGGGCCCGGCAACGGCGCGAGCGCGGGGGTGACCGGTACCCTCGGCCGCGGTGCCACGAGGACGCACGGCCAGGGTGCTGACCCATCACTACGACGGCCGGCGGGTCAGCCGCCAGCCCGACCACCTCATCGTCGAGGAGCCCCTCGAGATCCACCTCGACGGGGTGCTGGTGGCCACCACCATGCGCACGCCGGGCCACGACTTCGAGCTGGCAGCCGGGTTCTGCTTCACCGACGGCCTGCTGGACGGGGCGCCGGTGCGCACGTGCCGGTACTGCGGCACCGGGTCGGCGGTCGAGAGCGCGTTCAACGTGGTGACGGTGGACACCGGGGGGCGGGCGCCCACGCCCACCCCCCGTCTCACGCCCACCACGTCGGCCTGCGGGATGTGTGGCGCCACGACGGTCGAGGTCCTGCGGGAGCGGTTGCGCCCGCTGCCGGTCACGCCGCCCGTCGCCCTCGAGGTGCTGGCCGGCGTGGCCGACCGGGCCGGCGCCGGCCAGCCGCTGTTCGGCGAGACCGGTGCCGTGCACGCCGCCGTGGCGTTCGACCGGGCCGGCGCCCCGGTGCTCGCCCGCGAGGACATCGGGCGCCACAACGCCGTCGACAAGGTGGTGGGACGCCTGCTCCTCGACGGCGACCTGCCGGCGGGCGACCGGGGGCTCTACGTCAGCGGCCGGGCCAGCTTCGAGATCGTGCAGAAGGCGTGGGCCGCCGGCTTCGGCACGGTCGTCGCCGTCAGCGCCCCCTCGTCGCTGGCCGTCGAGGCCGCCCGCCTGGCGGGCATGACCCTGTGCGGCTTCGCCCGAGGCGGCCGCGTGAACGTGTACACCGGCCTGGGAGGTTGAGCCCGATGGGATGGCGCGAGCAGCTCACCGGCTGGCGACCCTCGCTGTGGGCCGGCTGGCGGCCCAACGGCATCGGCGAGCAGAAGCCCAACCACTACCACGACATGGCCAAGGTGGCCTGGACCAACCGCAACCACCCGGTGTACGCGGCGCAGGTCCTGACCCGGGGGGCGTGCGACGGCTGCGCCCTGGGGGTGGCGGGGCTCCACGACTGGACGATCGACGGGGTCCACCTGTGCACGACCCGCTTGGAGCTCCTCGAGCTGAACACGGCGGACCCGGTCGATCCCCTCGTCCTGTCGGACGTGGCTGCCCTCCGCCGCCGCACCGGCCGCCAGCTGCGCGCCCTCGGCCGGCTGGCCCACCCCATGCGCCGCCGGCGGGGGGAGCCGGGCTTCCGGCAGGTGTCGTGGGACGAGGCGCTGGGCGCGCTGGCCGGCGGCATCGGGGCGACCAGCCCCGACCGGGTGGCGCTGTACCTCACCAGCCGCGGCATCACCAACGAGGTGTACTACGCGGCGGCCAAGGCGGCCCGGGCCCTCGGCGTGGCCAACGTCGACTCTGCCGCCCGCGTGTGCCACGCCCCGTCGACCACCGGCCTGCGCGAGGCCATCGGCGTCGCCGCCACCACCTGCTCGTTCCGCGACGTGCTCGAGGCGCCGCTGGTCGTGCTGTGGGGAGCCAACCCGGCCAACAACCAGCCGGTGTTCATGAAGTACCTCTACCTGGCCCGGCGCCGCGGTTGCCGGGTCGTGGTCGTCAACCCCTATCTCGAGCCGGGCCTCGACCGCTACTGGGTGCCGTCCAACGTCGAGTCGGCCATCTTCGGCACGCGCATGAGCGACCTGCACGTCCCGGTGCGCCCGGGGGGCGACGTGGCCCTCGCCAGCGCCGCGCTGGCCGAGCTGATCCGGCGGGGAGCCGTGGACGAGGCGTTCGTCGCCGCCCACACCGACGGCTTCGCCGACGTGCGCGCCGCCCTGGCCGACCAGCCGCTCGACGACCTGCTGCGGCGAGCCGGGATCGAGCGACGGGTCCTCGACGCCTTCGTCGACGAGCTCGTGCGGGCCGGTGGTGCCGTCCACGTGTGGTCGATGGGCATCACCCAGCACCGCGACGCGGTGGACGGGGTGCGCGCCATCGTCAACCTGGCCCTGGCCCAGGGGTCGGTGGGCCGCGACGGCGTGGGCCTCATGCCCATCCGCGGCCACTCGGGGGTGCAGGGCGGCGCCGAGATGGGGGCCTACGCCACCGCCCTGCCCGGTGGCGTCCCGGTCGATCCCCCGCACGCGGCAGCGCTGGCCGCCGCCTGGGGCTTCCCGGTGCCGGACCGGCCCGGCCTCACGGCGCCGGAGATGGTGGAGGCCGCGGCGCGTGGCGACCTCGACGTGCTGTGGATGTCGGGCGGCAACCTGCTCGACGTCCTGCCCGACCCACCGGCCGTCGAGGCCGCCCTGGCCCGGGTGCCGCGACGCGTCCACCAGGACGTCGTGGTGACCAGCCAGATGCTGGTCGACGGGGACGACGTCGTGCTCCTCCCGGTGGCCACCCGCTACGAGCAGGAGGGGGGTGGCACGGAGACGACCACGGAGCGCCGCATCGTGTTCAGCCCCGAGATCCCCCGCCGGGTGGGCGAGGCCCGGAGCGAGTGGCGGCTGTTCGCCGACGTGGCCAGCCGGGTCCGCCCCGACCTCCGCCCTGCCTTCTCGTGGCCGACCAACCGTGACCTGCGGGCGGAGATCGCCCGGGTGGTGCCCCTCTACGCCGGCATCGAGGAGCTGGCCACCACCGGCGACGCCGTCCAGTGGGGCGGGCGCCACCTGTGCCGGGGCGGGGCCTTCCCCACCCCCTCGGGCCGGGCCCGGTTCACGGCGCTGCGCCCGGCGCCCGACGACGTGCCGGACGGCTCCTTCGTTGTCTCCACCCGCCGGGGCAAGCAGTTCAACTCGATGGTGCAGGCGGCCGTCGACCCGCTGACCGGTGCCGGCCGCGACGCCGTCCTGATGGACCCGCTCGACGCGTCCGGGCTGGGCGTCGCCGGTGGTGACCGGGTGCGGTTGCGCTCGGCGACGGGCAGCTACGAGGGCACCGTCACCCTCGTGCGCCTGCCCTCCCGCACGCTGCAGGTGCACTGGCCCGAGGGCAACGTGCTGTTGGCCGGCGGGGCCGACCACCGGGAGCCGCTCTCCCACGTGCCCGACTACAACGCGGTGGTCACCGTCGAGCGGGCGTGACGCCCCTCGGGGGACCCCGGGCCGGGCCGCCGTCGTCGCGGGAGCGGAGGACGGCGCCGTCCCGGCACGGGGTTAGCCTGGCGGGCATGGTTGCGCCGCTCGCCCCCCGCACCGGCTGGAACGTGGTCCACCTGTTCTGCGCCGTCACGCCCCAGGTCGATCGCCATGCGATCGCCCAGGCCGTGAAGGAGGTCGAGGCCGACGACCACCAGGTGGTGCCCGTGGCCGTCGTCGGCCACAAGGCGGACCTCTGCTTCCTCGCCCTCGGGCCCGACCTGTGGCGGTTGCGGCGCTTCCAGACGGCGCTCGTCGCCGCCGGGCTCGCCGTGGTGGACAGCTACGTGTCGCTGACCGAGGTGTCCGAGTACGCCCAGGGGATGCCCGAGCAGAGGAAGAGCGCCCGGCTCCACCCCCAGCTCCCCCCGGAGGGGAAGACGGCGTTCTGCTTCTACCCCATGTCGAAGCGGCGGGGGGACGTCCACAACTGGTACGAGCTGCCCTACGAGGACCGTGAGCAGCTCATGCTGGGCCACGGCGGCTCGGGGCGGCAGTTCGCGGGTCGGGTCCTGCAGCTCGTCACCGGGTCGACCGGCGTCGACGACTACGAGTGGGGCGTCACCCTCTTCGGCCAGCACCCCGACGACCTCAAGGACTGCGTCTACGCCATGCGCTACGACCCGGCGTCGGCGCGCTTCGCCGAGTTCGGCCCGTTCGTGACGGGGGCGGTGGCGCCCCTCGACGAGGTCCTGGCTGCGGTGGGCGTGGCCTGACGCCCAGCCGAGGGCGGCGTCCCTGCGCGATGCGCCTCGCGACACGCCGCTCCGGTGACGGATCCGTGAACAGCGGCGCCAGGGGAGGGCGCGAAACCAACTTGCGCTCCCTGCCCGCGTACACTCGCCCCCCGGTCGGCGAGACGGGGAGATCCCATCCATGAGAGCACCTGCATGCGGCGGTTGACGCGGGTCGTCCTCACCTCGGTCGCCGTGCTGGTCGCCGTGGGCGGGGCCGCTCCCGCCGGTGCCCAGGAGCCGCCATCGTCCCCCGGGCCCACGACGGCGACGGAGGGGAGCCCGGGCGGCCAGGTGGTGCGAGGGACGCTGGGCTACGACGACGAGGAGGGAGAGGAGGTGCCCGTCGAGGGCATCGCCGTCACGGTGGCGTCGCAGGACGGCGCCTTCTCCCGCCGGGCCACCACCGACGAGGACGGCCGCTTCGCGGTGCCGGTGCCCGGCCCCGGCAGCTACGTCGCCACCATCGACCCCGACTCCATCCCCGACGACCTGTCGCTGCGTGACGAGGAGCGCACGGAGCTCTCCTTCGACCTCGGGCCCGGCCAGTCGCGCAGCGTGCTCTTCCCCCTGGTCTCGGGCGAGGGGGGCCAGGGGAGCGACCCCTTCGTCGACCGCTTCCTGCGCCTCGGCGTCGAGGGCGTCAAGTTCGGGCTCATCATCGCCATCTGCGCCGTGGGGCTGTCGCTCATCTTCGGCACCACCGGCCTCACGAACTTCGCCCACGGCGAGATGGTGACCTACGGGGCGCTGATCGCCTACCTGTTCAACGTCACGATCGGGTGGCCGATGCTCGTGGCCGGGCCCCTGGCGGTGGCGGTGGGGGTGGCCACCGGGTTCCTCATCGACCGGGCGTTCTGGCGGCCGTTGCACCGTCGGGGCACGGGCCTGGTGGCCATGCTGGTCATCACCATCGGCCTGGGCCTCCTCATCCGGTACGTCTTCCTGTACCAGTTCCAGGGGCGCACCCGCACCTACGCCGACTACCAGCTCCAGAGGCAGGGCCTCGACCTCGGCCCCGTCACCATCGTGCCCCGCGACCTGGCCACGATCGGGCTGTCGACGGTCGTGCTGGTGCTGGTGGCGGTCTTCCTCCAGAGGACACGGGTGGGCAAGGCCATGCGGGCCGTGGCCGACAACCGCGACCTGGCCGAGTCCTCGGGCATCGACGTCGAGAGGGTGGTGGGCTACGTGTGGGCCTCCGGCGCCGGCCTGGCTGCGCTGGGTGGCATCCTGCTGGGCCTCTCCGAGCAGGTGAGCTGGGTGATGGGCTTCCAGCTCCTGCTGCTCATGTTCGCGGGCGTCACCCTCGGCGGCCTGGGCACCGCCTACGGCGCCCTGGTGGGCGGCCTGGTGGTGGGCCTCTTCGTCCAGCTGTCGACGCTGTGGATCGCCCCCGAGCTCAAGAACGTGGGAGCGCTGGTGATCCTCATCGTCGTCCTGCTGGTCCGGCCGCAGGGCATCCTCGGCCAGCCCGAGCGGGTGGGGTAGCGGAAGTGGACTGGGAACGGATCTTCAGCAACACCCTCGAGGCGGGCATCGGCCGCGACGCCATGGTGTACGCCCTGGCCGCCATCGGCCTGAACCTCCACTTCGGCTACACGGGCCTGCTCAACTTCGGCCAGGTCGGCTTCATGGCGGTCGGCGCCTACGGGGTGGGCATCTCCGTGCTGGAGCTGGGATGGCCGTTGTGGGTGGGCGTGGCGGTGGGCGTCGGCGCCGCCGTCCTCCTGGGCCTCCTCCTCGGCGTCCCCACGCTCCGCCTGCGGGCCGACTACCTGGCCATCGCCACGATCGCTGCCGGCGAGATCCTTCGCTTCGTCTTCCGGGCCGCCGAGTTCCGCGACGTCACCGGTGGGTCGAACGGCATCAACGGCTTCGCCGGCGACTTCTTCGACGTCAACCCGTTCGGCAGCGGCGAGTACGGGTGGTGGCTGGTCACCTTCGACGAGAACCAGATGTGGATACTGACCGTCGGGTGGGCGCTCGTGCTGGTGGCGGTCCTCCTGGTCTGGGCACTCACCCGCAGCCCGTGGGGCCGGGTGCTCAAGGCCATCCGGGAGGACGAGGACGCGGTGCGGGCGCTGGGCAAGAACGTCTACGCCTACAAGCTCCAGAGCCTCGTCGTCGGGGGCGTCATCGGTGCCCTGGCCGGCTCGATGCTCGCCATCTCGGCCCGGTCCGTCCAGCCCGACAACTACGGGACGGCCACCACGTTCTTCGCCTACGTCTGCCTGCTGCTCGGGGGGGCGGCCACCGTGTGGGGACCGGTGGTCGGCTCGATGATCTTCTGGTTCATCATGTCCTTCACCGAGAACGTGCTGCGGCAGGCGGTCGACAACGGCCACATCCCCGAGGGCATCATGACCGGCACCCAGGTGGGCCAGGTCCGCTTCATGCTGGTGGGCCTGCTCCTCGTCCTGCTCATGGTCTTCCGCCCCCAGGGCCTGTTCGGCGACCGGCGAGAGATCGCCCTGACCACCAGGTGACTGCCGCATGACGGAGACCGAGGCCACCCGTCCCCTCCCCGCCAGCCGTGGGGTCGGGCCCGACGCCTTCGAGCACGTGCCCGAGGTGCCCGGCGTCCCCAAGCCCGACCCCATCCTGGTCGCCGACGGCGTCACACGCCGCTTCGGGGGGCTCACCGCCGTCGAGGTCGACCACCTCGAGGTGCAGCGGGGGGCCATCACCGGCCTGATCGGGCCAAACGGCGCCGGCAAGACCACCCTCTTCAACCTGCTGACCGGCTTCGACCGCCCCGACGGCGGCACGTGGCGCTTCGACGGGCGGGACGTGACGGGGCTCCCCGCCCACAGGGTGGCCAAGATGGGCATGGTGCGGACGTTCCAGCTCACCAAGGCCCTGTCCCGGCTCACGGTGATGGACAACATGAAGCTGGGGGCGGCCGGGCAGGTGGGGGAGCGCTTCCTCTCGGCCCTCGTGCCCTCGCGCTGGCGGTCCCAGGAGGCCGCCAACGAGGAGAGGGCCGAGGCCCTGCTCGACCGGTTCAACCTCGGCCACATGCGCGACGAGTTCGCCGGTGCCCTGTCCGGCGGGCAACGCAAGCTGCTGGAGATGGCCCGGGCCCTCATGGTGGAGCCCCGGCTGGTCATGCTCGACGAGCCGATGGCGGGCGTGAACCCAGCCCTGGCCCAGTCCATCGTCGGGCACGTGCAGAGCCTGGCGGCCGACGGGCTCACCGTGGTGTTCGTCGAGCACGACATGGACGTCGTGCGCACCATCAGCGACTGGGTGGTGGTGATGGCCGAGGGCCAGGTCGTGGCGGAGGGCCGGCACCGCTCGATCGTGGCCGACGAACGGGTGATCGACGCCTACCTCGGCCGCCACCACGGCACCTTGGGGGGCGAGGTGGACGAGGACCGGATCCTGGCCGAGGCCGAGGCCGAGATCGCGGCCGAGGAGCACGCCCGCGGGGAGCGCGCATGACCGACACACCCGCCGGCCGAGCCGGCGCCGCCCGCCCCGAGGACGGTCCCGTGCTGCTCGAGGCGCGGGACGTCGTGGCCGGCTACGTGCCGGGTGTCAACATCCTCGACGGCACCAACCTCGCCCTCCACGACGGCGAGCTCGTCGCCGTCATCGGCCCCAACGGCGCCGGGAAGTCCACGTTGGTCAAGGCGCTCTTCGGCCTCGTCCCCCTCCGCTCGGGGGCGGTGCTCTACGCCGGCGAGGACGTCACCGGCATGAAGGCCCACGAGCTGGTGTCGCGGGGGATCGGCTACGTGCCGCAGAACGACAACGTGTTCCCCCGGCTGACCGTCGAGGAGAACCTCGAGATGGGCCTGTACCTGCGGGCCAGGCAGTTCGCCGAGCGGTTCGAGGCCGTGACCGCCATGTTCCCCCGCCTGGGCGAGCGGCGGAGGCAGCGGTCGGGGTCGCTGTCGGGTGGCGAGCGACAGATGCTGGCTATGGGCCGGGCGTTGATGATGGACCCTCGCGTGCTGCTCCTCGACGAGCCGTCGGCCGGCTTGTCACCGGCCTACCAGGACGAGGTGTTCGTCAACTGCCGCCGCATCAACGAGTCCGGCGTGTCCATCGTGATGGTGGAGCAGAACGCCAGCCGCTGCCTGCAGATCTGCCACCGGGGCTACGTGCTCGACCAGGGCCGCAACGCCTACACCGACCGTGGCGAGGCCCTGCTGCACGATCCCAAGGTCATCGAGCTCTACCTGGGCACTCTGGCCACCGTGGACTGACGCCGGCACCCGACCCCGGGAGGTAGTGGCCGGCCCGGGGACGCCGCGAGGGCCGGCCCGGGCCGGCCCTCGCCGGTGGTCGATCGGTCGCGCCCCGGCCCCCTCAGAGCTGGCCGGTGCGGTACTGGGTCTTGGCGTTGTCGATCCTGTTGTCCGGCCCGTAGGTGGAGATCGAGAAGCTGGCTTCGGTCGGCTCGCCCCGGCGGGAGAAGGTCTGGGGACCGGAGGGGCCGTCGTAGTCGATGTCGGTGGTCCCCGCGTCGATGAGGGCCTTGCAGTCGGCGAAGGTGGTGCACCTCTCGCCCTTGCCGGTCACGCCGTTGACGAAGGTCGCCACCTTGGCGGGGTCGTCGGTGCCGGCCAGCTCGGCGGCGAGGGCGGTGATTATGACCGCGTCGTAGGACTCGGGGGCGTAGCTGAAGTCGATCAGCTTGGGATCGACGCCGAGGAGCTGCTTGCGGAAGTCCTGGGTCACCTCGGCCGCCGGCTGGGTGCCCTGGACGCCGACGAGGGCGCCGCGCTGGCTGAAGTCGTCACCGGTGGCGTTCCCGATGTTGCCGTCCACCAGGTACAGCTGGTCGGGCTTGATGCCGGCCTCGAAGAGGGACGTCATGATGCGGCTCGACTCGTCGAAGCCGATGACGGCCACGGCGTCGGGGTCGGCGGACACGACCTCGTCGACCTCGGCGTCGAAGCTCTCGGCTTGCGGGTTGTACACCACCTCCTCGACGACCTCGCCGCCGCCCTCCTCGAAGGGCGCCTTGGTGTACCGCAGGAGGCCCTCGCCGTAGGGGTCCTGCAGCGCCATGATCGTCGCCGTGGACTTGCCGTCCTCCAGCATGAGGTCACCGAGGACCCGGCCCTGCAGCACGTCGGACGGGGCGGTGCGGAAGAACATGTCGCCGTCGTCGTAGGTGGTGAGCTCGGGGGTGGTCGCCGCCGGGGAGAACAGGATGGTGCAGGCGTCGGCCACCTTGTCGATGACCGTCAGCGTGACCCCCGACGAGGCCGCCCCGAGGACGACGTCGACGCCCTCGTTGAGGTGGCGGTCGACGGTCTGGTTGGCGATGTCGGTCGAGGTGTCCCCGGAGTCGCCCGGCGCGTAGCGGACGGGCTTGCCCAGGACGCCGCCGCCGGCGTTGAGCTCGTTGACGGCCAGGCGGGTGGCGGCCTCCATGGGAGGGCCGAGGAAGGAGAGGTTGCCCGTCTCCGGCAGCAGGCCGCCGATCTGGAGGACGCCGTCGGCCTCGCCCGAGCAGCCGGGCGACGCCTCGCCGAACTCGGGCGCGGCCATGGCGCCGCCGCCGGAGCCGTCCTCGGCTGCGCCGTCACCGGCCTCGCTGTCGTCGTCGTCCCCGCAGGCGGCGGCCAGCAGGGACAGGCCGCACAGCGTGGCGAGGAGCCGAGTCGAACGGCGTCGCGGTGGCATGGCACACTCCTGTCGTGGGTCGTTCCGCCGGCTGGCGGCACGCGGGGGCCGAATCGCCCGCGTCAGCGGACAGGTCTACCACCCTGGGGGATCGTCGCGTGGCACAGTGGGCGGCTGCGGGGCGCACGGTCGACACCTTGTACGGTCCCTTGCCGTGAGGCCGTCGGTGCCTGCACCTCCACGCCGCGGTGCGGCCGGCCACCGCGGCCGCACGTCCCCGACCTGCAGGGAGCGATGACGATGGCCACCGAGCTCCTCTACCTGGACGACGCCTACCTGCGCTCGACCGCCGCGGTGGTGAGGGCCGTGGCGGGCGACCGGGTCGCGCTCGACCGCACGGTCCTCTACCCCACGGGGGGCGGCCAGCCGCACGACACGGGCATGCTCCGCGGCCCGGCGGGATCGGCCCGGGTGGTGGACGTCCGCCGGGACGGCGCCGAGGTGTGGCACGCGCTCGAGGGGACGGCCCCCGCCGTCGGCGACGCGGCCGAGGTCGAGGTCGACTGGGAGCGGCGCCACCGGCTCATGCGCACCCACACCGCCCTCCACGTGTTGTGCGGCGTGGTCTGGAACGAGTGGGGAGTGCCGGTGACCGGCGGCAACATGGAGCCGCTGCGCGCCCGCATGGACTTCGAGCTGGATCCCGTGCCCCCCGGCTTCGGCCCCCGGGTCGAGGAGATGGTGGCAGCCGAGATCGCCGCCGACCGCCCCGTCGAGGTGACGACCATCCCGCGGTCGGAGGCCGTCCTCGACGACGCCCTCGTCCGGACCAAGGTCAGCCTGGTGCCGGAGTCGGTGACCACCATCCGCGTCGTGGACATCGTGGGCCTCGACAAGCAGGCGGACGGTGGTACCCACGTGCGCTCCACCGCCGAGGTCGGCGCGGTGCGGGTGGTGAGGACCGAGTCCAAGGGCAGGGGGAACAAGCGGGTGCGCATCGAGGTGGTCGACTGATGGCAGCGTCGACGGTCGCCGCCGGACCGTCGCTCGAGGTCCTGCGGGACGGCCTGCGTCGCCTGGGGCGGGTGGTGGTCGCCTTCTCCGGCGGTGCCGACTCGGCCTTCCTGGCCTGGGTGGCCCACGACACGCTCGGTCCGGACCGGGCGTTGGCGGTCACCGCCGTGTCGCCGTCCCTGGCGGGGGCGGAGCGTGCCGACTGCGCCGCGCTCGCCGGAGAGTGGGGCCTGAACTGGCGTGAGGTCCCCACCGACGAGATGGACCGGGCGGCGTACGTCCGCAACGACGGCGACCGCTGCTACTGGTGCAAGGAGGCCCTGCTGCGGGCCCTGGGACCGCTGGTGGAGGTGGCCGCCGCCGCGGGCGGGCCGGGCGCCCCCGGTGCGGTCACCGTCGTCCTGGGGGTGAACGTCGACGACCTCGGCGACCATCGCCCGGGCCAGAGGGCCGCGGCCGAGCGTGGGGCCTGCTTCCCCCTGGTCGACGCCGGCTTCACCAAGGCCGACGTGCGGGCCTGGTCCCGGCACCTGGGCCTGCGCACCTGGGACAAGCCGGCGGCGGCGTGCCTGGCCTCGCGGCTGCCGTACGGGACCTCCGTGACCCTGGGCCGCCTGCGGGCGGTGGAGCGGGCCGAGGCCGGGCTCCACGCCCTCGGGTTCCCGGCCGTGCGCGTCCGCCACCAGGGCGACACGGCTCGGGTCGAGGTGCCGCTCGACCGCCTCCCCGAGGCCGTGGCCCGACGGGCGGACGTGGTGGCGGCCGTGCGCGACGGCGGCTACCGCTACGTCACCCTCGACCTGGAGGGCCTCCGCTCTGGCAACCTGAACGCGGCCCTGGACCCCTCTCCCGGCGGTCCGGGTGGGGCGGCGGCACGGCAGGCTGGGGACGTGCCCGATCGACCCGGCGGCGACGTCGCCCCCGACGACCCGGCCGACGCCGAGGCGCTGGCCCGCTACGCCGCCGCCCTCGGCGACGCCATCGAGGCGGCCGTCCCGGGATGGGTGGAGCGCATCGTCCGGCGGGTCCTCGCCGACCAGGGGATCCGCGTGGACCCCGCCCTGGACGCCGTGGTGGCTGCCGCCGCCGACGCCGCCCGCGACGACGCCGTGCCCCGCGTCCGCGCCCTGCTGGCCACCGACGTCGACCGCCAGGCCGGGACCCCCCTGTCCGTGCTGCGCAGCGTCGTCGTGCACCCCACCGCCGTCCTGCGGGCGGCGGGGGCCCGGCCCGTCCCCCGCGACGACGTCGCCGCCCGGCAGTTCCCCGAGGACGTGTACGACCTGGTGCCCGCGTCCTTCGCCGACGTCGATCCCGCCCTCCACGAGCCGGGGCTGGTGTGGGGGGCGGCCAAGGCCCACGTCCACCTGGCCCGCCGTCGCCGCGAGGGGCGCCGCTGAGGCGCCGTAGCCTCGCCCCATGAGGGAACGCCTCGTCGTCATCGGAGGGGACGCCGCCGGCATGAGCGCGGCCATGCAGGTGCGCCGCCGCCAGCCCGACCGGGAGATCGTCGTGCTGGAGCGTGGTCGCTGGACCAGCTACTCGGCATGTGGCATCCCCTACCTCGTGGGCGGGTCCGTGGGCGACGTCCACCAGCTGGTGGCCCGGAGCCCCGAGACGTTCCGCTCCGAGCACGACATCGACGTCCGCCTCGGGCACGACGCCCGATCGCTCGACCTCGACGCCCGCACGGTGGAGGCCTGGGACGCCGTGGCCGGGCGGTCGGTCACCGTCGGCTTCGACGCCCTGCACGTGGCCACCGGCGCCCGCCCGCGGCGACCCGACGTGCCGGGGGCCGACGATCCCGCCGTGCACGGCGTGCAGACCCTCGACGACGCCGTGCGGCTCCAGGACCGGGTGCGGAGCGCTCGCCGGGTCGTGGTGGTGGGCGGCGGCTACATCGGCCTGGAGGTGGCCGAGGCCTTCGTGCGCCGGGGCCTGTCGGTCACGCTGGTCGAGGCGGCCGACCACCTCATGCCCACGCTCGACGGCGACGTGGCGGCGCCCCTCGTCGGAGCGCTGGAGGGCATGGGCGTCGAGGTGCGCCTGGGTGCGCCCCTCCAGGGCATCGAGGGGGGGACGGTGGTGGCGGGGGGTGACCGCCTGCCCGCCGACCTGGTGGTGCTGGGCCTGGGCGTGGTGCCCAACGCCGAGCTGGCCGCAGGGGCCGGGATCGCCGTGGGCGTGGCGGGTGCCGTGCGCGTCGACCGTCGCCAGCGGACGTCGGTCGGGGGGGTGTGGGCGGCGGGCGACTGCTGCGAGTCGCACCACCGGGTGGCGGGCGTGCCCGTGTACATCGCCCTGGGCACGGTGGCCAACAAGCAGGGGCGGGTGGCCGGTGTCAACATCGCCGGCGGCTACGCCACCTTCGGCGGCGCCCTGGGGACAGCCGTCACCAAGGTGTGCAGCGTGGAGATCGGGCGCACGGGGTTGTCCCTGGCCGAGTGCGACCGCTACGGGTTCTCCGCCGTCGAGGCCACCGTCGAGGGCGAGAGCCGGGCCCGCTACCTCCCCGACCGCCGCCGCATCCGGGTCAAGGCTCTGGCCGAGGTGGGGACCGGCCGGATGCTCGGCGGCCAGATCGTGGGCGAGGAGGGCACGGCCAAGCGGATCGACGTGCTCGCCACCGCCATCCAGGCGGGGCTGGCCGCCGCCGAGGTCGCCGAGCTGGACCTGGGCTACGCTCCCCCGTTCGGGCCGGTGTGGGACCCGGTCCACCTGGTGGCGCGACGCCTCGTCGACGCCCTGGGGGGCGTCGACCAGCGGGGAGGCGCCCCCGCCGCGGGGAGCGCCGGCTGACCCCTCCTGTCCCCGTCACTTCACCTTCCGGAAACATCGGGGTGACCAGCGGGAAACACGTGCCCAGCATCCTTTCGCCGACCTGTCGGAGCTTGGAAGGGACGCAGGCATGGAGCTCGATTCCGGCAACACCGCGTGGATGCTCATATCCACCGCGTTGGTCCTGTTCATGACCCCGGGGCTGGCGCTGTTCTACGGAGGCATGGTCCGGGCCAAGAACATCCTCGGCATGCTCATGCAGAACATCTTCGCCATGGGCCTCCTCGCCGTGCTGTGGGTCGCCGTGGTGTTCAGCCTCGCCTTCGGGGACGCCGGCAACGCCGGCTTCGTCGGCAACCTCGACTACGCCTGGATGCGGGACGTCGGGCCGGGCCCGGCCAACCAGGAGTTCCTCAGCTTCCTGACCATCCCGTTCGTGCTGTTCTGCGCCTACCAGATGACCTTCGCCATCATCACGCCGGCCCTGATCACCGGGGCCACCGCCGACCGCCTGAAGTTCAGGGCCTACGCGGTGTTCATCGCGGTGTGGCTGGTCGTGGTGTACGGACCCGTCGCCCACATGGTGTTCGGGGGCGGGTGGCTCTACGACATGGGGGCGCTCGACTTCGCCGGCGGCGCGGTCGTGCACATGAACGCCGGGGCTGCCGCCCTCGCCCTCGTTCTCCTGCTCGGCCGGCGCAAGGGTTGGCCCGAGACGGCCATGCCGCCGCACAACCTGCCCATGACGGTCCTGGGCACGGGCATCCTCTGGTTCGGGTGGGCCGGGTTCAACGCCGGCTCGGCGCTGGCCGCCGACGGCATCGCCGCCCAGGCCATCCTCAACACCTTCCTGGCCGCCTCGGCCGCCATGCTGGGCTGGCTCGTCGTCGAGCGGGTCAGGGACGGGCACGCCACCACCCTGGGCGCCGCCTCGGGTGCGGTGGCCGGCCTGGTGGCCATCACGCCGTGCGCCGGCTTCGTCGGGGGCATGGCCCCCGTGTACATCGGCCTGGTCTCCGGTGCCGTGTGCTACCTCGCCCTCGGGATCAAGAAGCGGTTCCGCTTCGACGACAGCCTCGACGTCATCGCCGTGCACCTCGTGGGCGGGCTGGTCGGGTCGCTGCTGCTGGGCCTCTTCGCCGACGCCACGATCAACCCCGCGGTGGTCGACGAGGGGCTCTTCATCGGCGGCGGTGGGTCCCTCCTCGTCGACCAGGTCGTCGCCTCCGTCGTGACGCTGGCGTACTCGTTCGTCGTCAGCCTCGTCATCGGCAAGGTCATCGACCTGACCATCGGCCTCCGGGTCCCCGAGGAGGCCGAGGACGAGGGCCTCGACCTGTCCCAGCACGCCGAAGTCGCCTACGCCGACTGAGCAGGAGGACATCCGTGAAGCTCATCACCGCCGTCGTCAAGCCGTTCAAGCTCGACGACGTGAAGACCGCCCTCAAGGAGGCCGGCATCGCCGGCATGACCGTGACCGAGGTCCAGGGGTTCGGCCGCCAGTCGGGCCACACCGAGGTCTACCGGGGGGCCGAGTACACCATCGACTTCGTCCCCAAGGTGCGCATCGAGCTGCTGGTGCCCGACGAGGACGTGCCCCCGCTCATCGAGGCGCTCACGGCGGCGGCCCGCACCGGCAAGATCGGCGACGGCAAGGTCTGGGTCACCACCGTCGATGAGCTGGTGCGCATCCGCACCGGGGAGATGGGCGCCGACGCCCTGTGACCGGTCGTCGACCGCTCCCGTGAACGGTCGATGACATGTGCCCGCCGGCGCCCCTCCCTCCGGGGAGGGACGCCGGCGGCTCGTTACCCTCGCCGCCCGAGGGAGGACAGCAGTGCGCATCACCGAGGTCCGAGCCCAGCTCGCCGCCGACGACTCGCTGGTCGGCCGGGCCCTGTGCGAGGCGTGGACGCGAGCGGTCGACGGCTGGCTCGAGGAGCTCCTCACCGTCGCCGTCGAGGGCACCGACCCCCGAGGGCTCGCCCTCGTGGCCGTCGGCGGCTACGGGAGGGCCGAGCTGTCCCTGCAGTCCGACATCGACGTGCTCCTGCTCCACGCCGACCGCCCCGACATCGGGGAGCTCGCCGACAGGGTCTGGTACCCCATCTGGGACGCCCGCCTCAAGCTCGGGCACGCCGTGCGCACCGTGAAGGAGGCCCTGGCCCTGGCGGCCGACGACCTCGACACCGCCACCGGGCTGCTCCAGGTCCGCCACCTCGCCGGCGATCCGGCGCTCACCGGTGAGCTGGCCGCCAAGGCGGGCCTCCAGTGGCGCAAACGGTCGCGGCGGTGGCTGGCCGCCATGTCGGAGCGGGTGCGCCAGCGCCATGCCCACGCCGGTGAGGTGGCCTTCCTGCTGGAGCCCGACGTGAAGGAGGGTCGCGGCGGGCTGCGCGACGTGCAGGCCCTCCGCTGGGCCCAGGCCGCGGGTTCGATCCTGTGGGACACCGACCACGCCGCCCTCGACGCCGCCTACGAGGTGCTCCTCGCCGTCCGCGTGGAGCTGCACCGCCGCACCGGCCGGCCCGGCGACCGGGTCCTCCTCCAGGAGCAGGACGCCATCGCCGACGCCCTCGGCCATCCCGACGCCGACTCGCTCATGCGAGCCGTGGCCCGGGCGGCCCGCACCGTCGCCTGGACCAGCGACGACGCCTGGCACCGCATCGACAGCTCGCTGGTGGGGCCCCTGGCCCGGGCCCGGCGCCCCCGACAGCTCGGCGGCGGCCTTCGCCTCCAGGACGGCGAGGTGGTGGTGGCGGACGACGTCGACGTGAGCGCCGACCCCGCCCTGCCGTTGCGGGCGGCGGCCATCGCCGCGGGCCGGAGGACGCAGCTCGACCGGGCGGCCCTGGCTCGCCTGGCGGCCGAGGCCCCGCCCCCACCCATCCCGTGGCCGGCCGAGGTGCGCTCCGCCCTCGTCGACCTCCTGCTGGCCGGACCGCCCGCCGTGCTGTTGCTCGAGGCGCTCGACCAGCAGGGCTTGTGGGAGCGGTACGTGCCGGAGTGGCCGAACGTGCGCAGCAAGCCGCAGCGCAACGCCTACCACACGTTCACCGTCGACCGGCACCTGTGGGAGGCGGCGGTGGGCGCAGCCGGGCTCGCCGGGCGGGTGGCGCGGCCGGACATGCTGGTGCTGGCGGCGCTGTTCCACGACATCGGCAAGGGGATCCCCGGCGACCACACCGCCAACGGCGTGGCCCTTCTGGACGAGATCGGGCCGCGCATGGGGCTCGACGAGTCGGACGCCGGCGTGCTGCGGGCGCTGTGCCGCCACCACCTCCTCCTCGCCGACGTGGCCACGCGCCGGGACCTGGACGACCCGGCCACGATCGACGTGGTGGCGTCGGCCGTGGGCGACCGGGACGTGCTGGGCCTGCTCGCCGCGCTCACCGAAGCGGACTCGCGTGCCACGGGCCCGGCGGCGTGGAGCGACTGGAAGGCGGGGCTCGTCCGGTCCCTCGTCGCCCGGGTCGACCACGTGCTGGGCGGTGGCCGTGCCGCCGACGTGGCCGGCACCTTCCCCACCGAGGAGCAGCAGGCGCTGCTGGCGGCGAGGCAGCAGCGCCTGGTGGCCGAGGGTGACCGGTTGACGGTGGTGGCGCTCGACCGCCCCGGGCTCTTCAGCCGGGTGACGGGCGTCCTCGCCCTGCACGGCCTCGGGGTGCTGGACGCGGCGGCCAGCGGTGCCGACGGCTGGGCCATCGAGGTCTTCCGGGTCGAGTCCAGCTTCGGTCCCACGTTCTCGTGGGACCCTGCCCTGGCCGACCTCGAGATGGCCCTCACCGGCCGCCTGGCCATCAGGGCGCGCCTGGCCGAGCGGGTGCGGACCTACGGCAGTCGTGGCCGCTTGCCGCTGCTCGGCGCGGCCGAGCCCGAGGTCCGCATCGACCTGGAGGCCTCGCCGGCGGCCACCGTGGTGGAGGTCCACGCCCGTGACCGGCTGGGGGTGCTGTACCGCATCACCAGCGCCTTGGCCGACCTCGACCTGGACATCGTGGGGGCCAAGGTCCAGACGATGGGGGCCCACGTGGTCGACTCGTTCTACGTGCGCACGGGGGGCGGGTCGAGGATCACCGACCCCGCGGTGCTGGCCGAGGTCGAGCGGGCGCTGCTCCACGCCCTCGACGACGGTTGAGCCGGCCCCGGCCGGTCACCGGTAGGGTCGGCGAGGTGAGCCGCCGCCTCCCGCCCACTCGCCAGGACCTCGTCCGCTGGTCCGAGTCGCTGTCGGGCATCGCCCGCACCGGCCTGGGCTTCACCCGCAGCCTGTACGAGCGCGAGCGGTTCGAGGAGGTGCTGGCGGTGGCCGGTGACATCCGGGCTGCCGCCGAGGCCGAGGAGGGCTTCGACGCCGAGCACTTCGTCGAGGAGTGGATGAAGGGGGTCGGCGAGGGGGTCGCCGGCTACGTCACCCCCAAGGTGGCGGTGGGGGCCGTGGTGGCCAACGACGCCGGGGAGATCCTGCTCGTGCAGCGGGCGGACAGCGGGATCTGGCTCTACCCGACCGGTTGGGCCGACGTGGGCTACTCGGCCAGCGAGATCGCCGTGAAGGAGGTCAAGGAGGAGACCGGCATCGAGTGCGTGCCGGTGCGGCTCCTCGCCCTCCTCGACGGGCTGCGCCTCAACTTCACCCGGGTGCCGCTCTACAGCCTGGTGTTCCTGTGCCGGGCCACCGGGGGGCAGCTGTCGGCCCACCCCCTCGAGACCCGTGACGTCGGGTGGTTCCCCCGCGACGCCATGCCCGAGCCGCTGGCCGGAGCGGACCAGTGGCTGGCGCACGCGTCCCGGGCCATCGACGGTGAGGACGTGGACGTGCTGTACGACGAGCCCCGGGAGCACCCCTGGGCCGTCTAGGAGCGGGCCGGCCCCGCCCCCGCCCACCCACGGCCCGTCGTGGTCACCCCGCCGGGTCGGGCGGTCGCACGGCCAGCCGGGCGTAGCTCCAGCAGGCGGTGCCCAGCATGAGCATCTTGGTGGCGTACCCCAGGACCGGGCTGCCGAACTTCTCCTGCTTGGTCCTGTGCCACAGGCCGGCGAGCACGCAGTCACGGCGGACCAGGCCGCGCTGGGCGACCGACGTGTTGAGCGCGGCCTCCACTCGGTAGCCGCGGACGTCGGCGTCGTCGAGGTCGTCGAAGAGCTGGCGGCGGACGGCGCGCTGCCCGGTCAGGACCGGCAGCCGGTGCAGGAAGATGGGGTTGGCCACCGGCCCCCGGTCGAAGAGGCCGCACGCCATGTCGGCCCCCCCGTCGACCACGGCGCGGACCAGCCGGTCGACGTGCTGGGGACGCAGGCCCACCAGGTCGGCGTCGAGGAAGACCACGACGTCGGCCGAGCCGGCCGCGGCCACGCCCCGTCGCATCGCCTCGCCCTTGCCCGGCACCGGCTCGTACACGACCTGGGCGCCGTGGGCGGCGGCGATGGCGGCCGTGCCGTCGGAGGAGGCGTTGTCCACCACGACGACGTGATCGACGAGGTGGGCGTCGAGCGCGGCGTAGACGACCGCCCCGATCGTCACCGCCTCGTTCCAGGCAGGGATGACCGCGGCGACCCCTCCCGAGGACCGTGCGTCCCGGAGCTGCTCGCCCTGCACCATGCGGACGCTCAGACTACTTGTCGTGGGGCCACCTCCCGGCCACGGGGCGGCGGCGTGGGGCCGGGGACCCGGCCGTCCCTCCGGTGCCGGTACCGGCCCCGCCGTCGTGGTCAGGCGAGCGGCTTGGCGAACCAGAGGTCGGCGTGGGGGTTGGCGTTGTACCGCCCGACCCGGCGGTAGCCCGCCGACTCGTAGAGGGCGACAGCCTCGAGGAGGGTGGCGTTCGTGTCGAGCACCGCCGTCGTGCGGCCGGCCGATCGGGCCTCGCCCTCCAGGCGCTGGAGCAGGCGCCGGCCGAGGTGCCGGCCCCGCTCGCCCTCGGCCACCCACATCCGCTTGATCTCGGCCGTGGTGGGGCTGAGGTAGGTGACCGCCCCGCAACCAACGGTGGCCCCCGCCTCCGTCGCCAGGACGAACGACCCCCGAGGCGGGTTGAAGCTCGCCGTCGCCGTGTCGATGGCGTCGTCCGCGGGGAAGCCTGCGGGAACGCGTCGGTCGAGCTCGGCGAAGTACCGCGACAACGCCGCTCGGGCCTCGGTCGAGCCTGCGTCGACGACGAGGAGCGAGACCGGCGGTCCCGGGGCGGGGGGTGGCGGCGGCCGTGGCACCACCCCATGCTGGCACCGGCGGTCGCTGCCGCCCGAGTCATCGGGGGATCACGTCGCCGGCGATGACGGTGCAGGTCACGTGGCGCGAGGAGGGGTCCTCCAGCACGTGGGACAGCGGACCGTCGAGCAGCACCAGGTCGGCCGGCGCCCCCACCTCCACCCGGCGCGGCGCGCCCCCGGGGTCGCCGGGAGGGGTGAGGAAGAGCGACAGCGCCCGCTCGGGCGAGACGGCCTCGCGGGCGCCGAGGGTCTGCCCCGAGGTCGTGCGGCGGTCGACGGCGGTGGCGATGTCGCGCCAGGGGTCCGGATGGCCGTAGGGGGCGTCGGTGGACCCGCCCACGGGGATCCCGGCCTCGATCAAGCTGCGGCAGGGGTAGAGGTGGGGCAGGTCGTCGGCGTCGACCTCCACCAGGTACCGATCCCCGCGCTCCTGCACGAAGCCGGGCTGGGTCACGACGGTGAGGCCCTTGGCCGCCACCGCCGAGCGCAGGGCGGGCGGCACCACCGACCCGTGCTCGACGCGGTCGCCCGGCCGGGCCCCGGCCTCGTCCCAGGCGGCGAGGGCCAGCGCCAGGCCCACCCGCGACACGCAGTGCACCGCCACGGGCCGGCCGGCGTCGTGCGCCGCGCCGATCCACTCGACGAGGTCGTCCAGGGAGGGGAGGGAGTAGTCGGCCACCACCAGCTTCACCGGTCCCGTGAGGAGGGGTGTGGGCAGCCGTGTGGCCGCCAGCCGGGGGCCGCCGCTGGCGGTGACCCGTTGCGGCAACGAGCCGTCGAGGGCGGCGTCGACGAGGGGCGCCAGGTCCTCGACGTCGGCCACGGGGGTGAGGTCGGTCACCCCGGTCACCCCGTAGGCGGCCAGGCGCCGGCCCACCACCCCCAGGTCGGGTGGCGCCCGGGACGGCAGCCGGTCGCGCAGCCAGCGGTCCAGGCCGAGCAGGCGGCCGGTGAGCCGTCCCTCGCCGTCACGCTCGAGCCCGGCCACGTCGAGCGCCTCGTCGATGCCGGCGGAGGCCAACCCGGCGGAGTTCAGCACCCAGGCGACACCCGACCGGTGCTGCACCCGCACGGGCCGGTCGGCCACGACCGCGTCCAGCCGCCAGCGGTCGATGGGCCCGGCCACGGACTCGTGGTACCCGATGGCACGGATCCACTCGCCCGGGGGGAGGCCCCGCCCGGCCTGGACGAGCGCCCCCCGGAACCCGTCGGCGTCGGCCACGTACGGGGGTCCGACGAGGGGTGACCGCTCGGCGGCCGCCAGGGCCAGCAGGTGGATGTGGTGGTCGTGGAGGCCGGGGATGAGGGCTCCTCGCCGCCCGTCGACCGCCTCGTCGCCGGGGCGCGCCGGCAGCCGGCGGCCGATCGCCACGATCGCGCCACCGCTGACCCGCACGTCGACGAGCCTGCCGTCGACGACGACCTCGCGCAGCACCAGGTCCGACATGAGCTTCCACCGGCGGGGAGCCAGGAGCTGCCCACCGCTGGAAGCGTAGGGGACGCGGCCCCGTCCCCGGCTGCCGCGACGGCGCGGGTGCCGGGCGGCGGCTACGAGGTGCCGGCCCGGGCCCGGCGGCGCCGCCCCCGCCGCTCGGCCATGCCGTCGATGGCCAGCGCCGTGCCGATGGCCAGCAGCCACACGTCCTTGGCCACGGGGATGCCCTGCTGGGTGGGTCGCAGGCTGCCCTCCTCCCGGAGGCCGGGCGCCTTCAGGTACAGCCGGCCCAGGAGGGCGGCGAACGTGGTGAGCGCCAGCCCGGCCACGGAGGTGGGCACGAGGGGAGCCAGGAGCAGGCTGCCCACGGCGATCTCACCGGTGGAGAGCATCGAGGCGAACCGCTCGGGCGGCATGGCCTCGAGCTCGGGGTACGCCGCGGTGGCGAACCCGTGCAGGCTCCTCGCCGTCTCCTCGTCGGCCGACTGCTTCTGCAGCCCGGAGTCGAGGATGTAGGCGCCCGTGGCGGCGCGCAGGGGGAGGTGCCAGAGCTTGAACGCCATGCGGTCAGGATTCCCCCGCTGTCAAGGCACGCAGCCGGCCGACCGCCGACGCGAACGCCGCGGCCCGCTCGCGGTAGTCCCGGAACCGGTCGAAGCTCGGGGCCGCCGGGGACAGCAGGACGACGCCGTCGGGCCGGGCCCAGTCCCGACCCAGCCAGGCGGCGGCGGCCAGGTCCGCCACCTCGACCACCTCCGGGCGGCCGGGCTCGGGGGAGAAGGCGGCGTGGGCGTCGAAGGCCGCCCGCATGCGAGGGCCGGCCTCGCTGTCGAGGATGGCCACCAACGTCGGGTCGGGCCGCGCCGCCAGGCCGGCCACCAGGGGTCCGTAGTCGATGCCCCGGTCCTGGCCTCCCACCACCACCACGACCGCCCGACCGGGGAAGGCCTCGACGGCGGCCAGGGTGGCCAGCACGTTGGTCGAGAGGCTGTCGTCGACGAAGAGCACCCCGTCGAGGTCGGCCACCGGTTGGAGGCGACTGCCCAGGTGCTCGTAGCCCCGGGCCGCCCGGGCCAGCACGTCGTCGTCGTCGGCGCCCTCGACGCGCAACGCCCGCAGGCAGGCCCGGGCGATGAGGGCGTTGCGGTGGTTGTGGGACCCCAGCAGGCCCAGGGGGGCGGTCCAGTCGCCGGGGGTGGCCCCGGCCACCGACACCCACTCCACCCGGGGCCCGAGGAGCGCCCGGCGCTGGTGGAGGAGCGGGCTGTCGCTGTTGGCCACCGTGAGGTCGGCACCGGGGCGCGTGCAGAGCGACAGCTTGTCGGCGTAGTAGGTCTCGACGTCGCCGTGCCAGGTGAGGTGGTCAGGGTGCAGGGAGGTGACAGCCACGACGGGGGGTGCCACGGTCACGTCGACCGCCTGGTAGCTCGACACCTCGATCACCCACCAGTCGACGTCCGTGGGAGCCGCAGGGTCGTACGGGGGGACCCCGATGTTGCCGCCCACCAGCACCGAGTGGCCGAGGCCCCGGAGGAGGTGCCCGAGCACCGAGGTGGTGGTGCTCTTCCCCTTGGTGCCGGTGACGCACACCACGCGTGAGCGGTCGGCGCCGGCCAGCCACAGCCCGAGGGCGCCGACGACCCGGGTGCCGCTCGCCTCGAGCAGGGTCACCTCCGGGCGGTACCGGCTGATGCCGGGCGTCTTGACCACCACGTCGCAGCGGGCCAGGGCGTCGAGCCCGCCGCCCCCCGTGGCCAGGACCGGCCGGCCGTCGAGGCCGCCCTCCGGAGGGCGGTCGTCGACCAGCACGGCAGGGATCCCGAGGGCGTCGAGCCGGCGCACCGTGGCCCGGCCCTCGACCCCGAGGCCCCAGGCGCCGACCCGCAGGCCCGCCAGGTCAGACCAGGAGGTCGTCGGTGGCGTAGGCATCCGGGATGTGGTGGCGGCCGCGAGGGTGACGGAGCGCCTCGATGGCGTCGGGGGCGGGGAGCCGGTCGCCCAGGCGGTCGACCAGCGTCCCCAGGACGGGCGATCCCGCCCGGTCGGGCCGGGCCGCGGCCAGGGCGACGGCGGCCCGGCACTCCTCGACCTCGCCCACGCACTCCCACGGCTTGCGGGCCCCGGACGTGTCGACGAGGGCCTCGAGCCGGGGTAGCGACGACGGATCGTCGAGCGGCTCGGCTCCCCCGAACACGTGCCGGAGCCGGTCGGCGGCCATGAACGGGGCCAGGATCAGGTCGGTGAACGCGCACTTGTCGCACCGGCCGCACCAGTGGTCGAGGCGGCGGGCCGGATCGAGGTGGAAGCCGCGGTTGCAGCTCTGGAAGGCGCGGTGGTAGTCGCCGAGGGCGGCGAAGCGCTCGGCGATGGACAGCTCGGAGTAGGGGCGCAGCCGGGAGAAGTAGTCGACCGTGGTCCCCAGCGTCAGGCCGAGCACCTCCCGGAAGCCGGTCTCGAAGGCCAGGCTCTTCGACCACTGGTGGTTGACGGTGCGGCCGTCGACCTCGACGTTGCCCACCGAGGACGACCACTCGTTCGACATGACGAGCGCCCCACGGCCGTCGAGCACGGCGGCCAGCACCCCGATGGCCGAGATGATGCCGGTGACGGGGACGTGGCCGTTGAGGAAACCGAGCTGGGCCGAGCGCAGCACCTGGTCGTCCACGGCCCGCTCCGCCCGCACGACCGGCAGACCGGTGACCGCGGCCGGTCGCTCGACGGCCGGGAACCGGCGACCGGCCCGGGACACGACGAACAGGGCGGGCTCGGCCCGGGGCCGGACCAGCTCGACGGTCACGACGGAGTCGATCCCACCGCCGAAGGGGACGAGGGGCCGGCGTCCGGCATCCGTCGGCCCCCCCGGCGGCGGAGCCGCCCCGGGTGCCAGCTCCGGCGCCTCGAGGCGCAGACCCGTCAGGTCGAGGCCGTTGCGGTAGGCGAACTCGCCGAGGCCGTCGACGTACACGTCCCGCAGGAAGTCGCGCTCGGCGGCCCGCAGGGGCGTGGCGGGCAGCTCGACCACGGGGGGAGCGGCCGTCTTGTAGTACGAGACGCCGGCCAGGAGGAACACCCAGCGGGCGGCGGCGTCGACGGCAGCCCCGTGCCAGCGCTCCTCCCGGCCGTCGCCGTCGCCCGCCGCCAGCCCGGGGAAGGTCACCACCTCGGCGAACCGGCGCCCGTCCAGGGAGTAGCGGCAGGTCAGCCGGCCGGCGGCCGGGTCGAGGTCGTAGCCCTCGTAGCGGAAGCACGCGCCGCGGGGGGGAGCGGCGGTGGTGGTCGACGTCATGCGACCGGTGAGGCTACCGGCAGGCGGCGCTCCCTCCCGACGGCGTCGCCGTCCCGCCGGCTCACCGCCGGGGGTGCAGCCGGGCCAGGGCGCCGAAGCGCCCGCAGGGGCGGGTGGCGCGGTCGCTGAAGAACGCCGTCCCCGGCCCGGTGCCGACGGGGCTGGCCTCGATGTTGGCCGGCGCCACACCGGCCTCGACCAGCAGCCGGCGGTTGGCGGCGGTGAGGTCGAAGGTCCACCGGCCGGTGCCGTCCGGCCGGACGACGTCCCCCGGGCGGCCGTCGAAGCAGGCGGCCGCGGCGTCCACCACCTCGCCACCGACCTGGTAGCGGTGGGCGGCGACGGCGGGACCGAGGCCGGCCACGACGTCACCCGGGCGCGATCCCAGGCCTGCCATGGCGTCCACGGTGGCCTCGGCCACCCGTGCCACCGTCCCCCGCCAGCCGGCGTGGACCACGGCCACGACGTGGGCCACCGGGTCGTAGAGCACGAGGGGGAGGCAGTCGGCGACCACTACGGCCAACCCCACGTCGGGCACGGCCGTGACCAGGGCGTCGGCCGACGGCGCGCCGTGGAGGGCCTGGGCGCCTCGGCCCCGGTCGGCGCCGGTGACCACGGCCACCGTCGCCCCGTGGACCTGGTGGGCGAAGACCATCTCGTCGAGGCGGCACCCGACGGCCGCGGCCGCCCGACGACGGTTCTCCGCCACCAGCGCCGGGTCGTCGCCCACGGTGAGGCCGAGGTTGAGGGAGGCGTAGGCACCCGACGACACGCCGCCGCCGCGCCCGGTCACGGCGTGGTCCAGGGGCATCCCGTCGAGGACGCCGAAGCGAAGGGCGACGGCGTGGCCGGCCGGGGGCCCCTCGTCGCTCACGGCGGGCTCGTCGGCGGCCACACCGGTCCGACGGTAGCCGCGCCCCCCCGAGCGCCGAGCGGGGCGCCGGGGCCGGTAGCCTCACCGCGAGTGCCGGGGAGCCGAGGCGGCGACCGCACGGGGCGACAGCGTCGCACCTGGGGGCAGCGGCTGGCGATCGCGGCCGGCTGCGGCTCGACCGTGGCCCTGGTGGCCAGCGCCGTCGGCCTCGGCTACGTCCTCGGGAAGTACGAGCGACTGCCCCGCGTCGAGCTGAGCAGCGTGCTGGACGAGCCCGAGGGCCCGGGCCGGGCCGAGAACTACCTCATCGTCGGCATCGACAACGCCTCCGAGCTCGCTCCCGGCGACTCGGTGCGGATCGGTCGCGACCCCACCGACCTGCGGTCGGACACGATCATGATCGTGCGCACCGACCCGACGACCCGCCAGGCGGCGCTGCTGTCCCTGCCCCGGGACCTCTACGTCACCCTCGCCGACGGCATGGGCTCGGGCCGCATCAACGTGGCGTTCCAGCGTGGCGGGCCCCGGCTCCTGATCCGCACCATCGCCCAGGACTTCGGCATCGAGGTCAACCACTACCTGCAGGTCGACTTCGCCTCGTTCCGCCAGCTCGTCGACGCCATCGGGGGCGTGCCCGTGCCCATCCCCCGCCCCGCCCGCGACCGGGAGACCGGGCTCGACATCCACCGGGCCGGGTGCCACACCCTCGACCCGGTCGAGGCGCTCGCCTACGTGCGCTCGCGCCACTACGAGGAGCTGGTGGGCGGGCGGTGGGTGGAAGACGTCCGCTCCGACATCGGGCGCATCGCCCGCCAGCAGGACTTCGTCCGCCGGGCCCTGTCCAGGGCGATCGACCGAGGTGCCCGCAACCCCGGCACGCTCGACCAGCTCATCGACGTGGCGCTGGCCGGGATCACGGTGGACGACCAGCTCACTGCCGACGACATCTTCGACCTGGGCACGAGGTTCCGCAGCTTCGACCCCGGCAGCCTCGTCACCTACGCCATCGAGGGGACCCCGGCCACGGTGGGCGAGGCACAGGTCCTCCGCATGGTGGAGGGACCGCGCAACCAGGCCACCCTGGCGCTGTTCCGGGGACGCCCCGGCGAGCTGGTCCCGGCGTCGGTGCAGGTGACCGTGCGCAACGGCACCGACGCGCCTCGCCAGGGCGCCGAGGCCGCCATGGCCCTGGGGCGGGTGGGGTTCGCGGCCCGGCTGGCCGGTGACGAGCCGGGCGGCGGCGGCGCCGGCACGGTGGTGCGCCATCCCCCCGGTCAGGAGGCCGCCGCCGACCTGGTGCGCCGGTGGCTCGTCGGTGGGGCGCGGCTGCAGGTGGCGCCGGGCACGACCGGCATCGAGGTGGTCACCGGCACCGACTGGCGGGGCGTCCGGGACGAGGCCGCCGCGCCGACGACCAGCACGACGGCCACCACCCTCCCTCCGCCCACCGGCGCCCCCTCGCCCCCGACGACGGGCGCGCCACCCCCTGCCCGGACCCCCACGACCCCCGACCTCGCCACCTTCCGCTGCTGACATGACCTCCACCGTCGAGCCCGTGGCACCCGGCGCCTCCGCTCCCACCCGGGGGCCCGCCGCCGGCCGCCCGGTCCGACCACCCCGCCCGATCGGCTACGTCGCCCCCGTGGACGGGTTGCGAGCCGTGGCCGTGGCGCTCGTCATCGCCTACCACCTCGGGTACTCGGGGGTGGCCGGTGGCTACATCGGGGTCGAGGTCTTCTTCCTCATCTCGGGTTGGCTGGTGTGCGCCCTGCTCATGAACGAGCACCAGCGGACCGGGGGCATCGCCCTAGGGGCCTTCTGGGTGCGGCGCATCCGTCGCCTGCTACCCGCCATGGCGGCGGTGGTGGTCGCCACCCTCGCCGTGGCCAGCGCCGTCCAGCCGGAGCGGCTGGCCATGTTGCGCACCCAGGCCGTCGCCGCCCTCGGCTACCACCTGAACTGGCGCCTCGTGCTCGACGAGCAGTCCTACTTCGAGGCCGCCGGAGGACCCTCGGCGTTGGAGCACCTGTGGTCCCTCTCGATCGAGGAGCAGTTCTACCTGCTCTTCCCGCTCCTCGCCGTCGCCGTGCTGGCCCGCTGCAGCCGGGCGCGGGCCGTGCGGCTGGTGACGGTCCTCGCCCTGGCGTCGACGCTGCTGCGGCTGGTGCTCCAGGAGCCGGGCGCCGATCCGTCGCGCCTCTACTTCGGCACGGACACCCGGCTGTCGGGCCTGCTCCTCGGCGTGGCGCTGGGGCTGTTCTGGACCCCCAACCGGCTGCGCCCCCACGCCGACCGCCGGTTCACGACGGCGCTGGACGTGGTGGCCGCCGTGGGCGGTGCCGTGCTGGCGTGGTACGTGCTGGCCCTCGACGAGGGCCGGCCGGCAGCCTTCGGGGCCGGGTTCACCGCCGTGCAGCTGGCCACCCTGGCGGTCCTGGCCGTGGCCGTGTACCCCGCCCCCACCGCGACGGCCCGGCTGCTGTCGGCAGCGCCGCTGCGGTGGGTGGGGAAGCGGTCCTACGGCATCTACCTGGTCCACTGGCCGGTCATCGTGTTCCTGTCCGACGCCCCGGGCGAGCAGCCGGACCCGGTGCCGCGGGTAGCGGTCCAGGTGGCGCTCGTGCTGGGCCTGGCCGCCCTCTCGTACCGCTACCTCGAGCAACCGATCCGGCGCCGGGGGCTGCGGGGCAGCGCCGTCTGGGCCCGGGGGCTCGTCGCCGACCTGGCCCACGGCCGCCCGGCGGCCGCCGTGGCGCTCTTCCTCGTGGGGGTGCTGACGGTGACCGCCGTCGGATCGGTGGCCTGGTCGGTGGCCGATGCCGAGGCGCCCAGGGAGACCCACCCGGCGTCCGTGGTCATCGGGCGAGGGGGGCCGACGTCGACGGCGGCGCCCTCGCCCCCGGCCGTCCCCCGGCCCACGGCGCCGGTGCCGACGCCCCCGCCCACCGCCGCGCCCCCGGCCCCCTCGCCCCCGACCTCGCCGGCCCACGTCCCCACCACGGCGATCGGTGACTCGGTCCTGGTAGGTGCGGCGCAGGCGCTGGCGCACCGCCTGGGACCGTCGCTGACCGTCGATGCCGCCGTGGGCCGCCAGCTGACCGACGCCACCGACCTGGTGGCCGCGGGCCGCGCCGGGGGCACCCTCGGGCGGGCCGTCGTGCTGCACCTGGGGACGAACGGGCCGTTCACCGCCGAGGAGGTGGACGCGCTGGTGGCGGCGGCCGGGCCCGACCGGCTGGTGGTGCTGGTCAACGTGCTGGTCCCCCGGCGGTGGGAGGGCGAGGTGAACCGGGAGATCCAGGCTGCCGCCGACCGCCATCCCAACGTCCGGCTGGCCGACTGGCACGCGGTGGCGTCGAGCGAGCCGGGGCTCCTCCGGGAGGACGGGTTCCACGTGACGCCGGCGGGTGCCGAGCGCTTCGCCGACCTCGTCGCCGGTCTCGTGCCGTCGTCCTAGGCCGCGGGCCCGCCCCTGGCTCGAACCTACGATCGGCGGGGTACACCCCCGGGGCGCCGTCCGGCGCCGCCACGACCATCCGCCCGATCGGGCGCAGCGAAGGGGGACCGTGCCCCAGAACCGACCGACCTCGTCCGCGGGGGGCGATCCCCTCGTCCGCCCCGCGGTCGCCCGTGCGGGCACCTACGCGTGGAAGCTCATCGGCATCGGCATCGTCGGCTGGGCGGCGCTCCAGCTCGTCACCGCGCTGTGGGTCCTGCTGCTGGCGGCGGCGGTGGCCATGCTGCTCGGGCGGGCCCTCGACCCGGTGGCCAGCCGGCTGCGGCGGCGGGGCGTGCCCCGGGCCCTCGTCGCCGCCGTGACGCTGTTCGGCTTCCTCGCCCTCCTGGCCGGCATCCTGGCGCTGCTGGCCCCGCCCATCGTCGACGAGTTCGGCGACCTGGGCCCCACGCTCGAGGACGCCGTCGACGACGTGGAGGACTGGCTGGTCGAGGACAGCCCGTTCGACGTCTCGCGCCGGGACGTGGACGACTTCCGGGACGAGTTCGGCAACCGCGCCACCGACCTCCTCGAGTCCGAGAGCGGCACCGTCGTCAGCGGCACGGTGGTGGCGTTCGAGGTGATCACCGGCCTGGTCCTGGCCCTCGTCACCACGTTCTTCGTGCTCAAGGACGGCGACCGGTTCGGCGAGTGGGTGCTGGGCTTCCTGCCCGACGACAGGCAGCCGCTGGCCCGCCGCATGGCCGCCCGGGCGTGGCGCACGCTGGGCGGCTACCTGCGAGGCTCGGCGTCCCTCGGCACGATCGAGGGCATCATCATCGGGATGACGGTGTGGCTGGTGGGGGCCCCGCTGGCCGTCCCGGTGGGCATCATCACCTTCTTCGCCGCCTTCCTGCCCTTCGCCGGTGCCATCATCGCCGGGGCCGTCGCCGTCCTCGTCACGCTGGTCGCCGCGGGGTTCGCGTCGGCGGTCGTCGTGCTGGTGGTGGCCGTGGTGGTGCAGCAGTTCGACAACGACCTGCTGGCGCCCCTCGTCTTCGGCCGCAGCCTCGAGCTGCACCCCCTGGTGGTGCTGGCCGCCATCGTCGCCGGCAGCACCCTCTTCGGGGCGTTCGGTGCCGTCCTGGCCGTCCCGGTGAGCGCCATGGCCATCAACGTCCTCGCCGAGTGGCGGACCGGTGCCGCCGGCGGTGGCGACGAGGCGGTCGGCGCCGGCTCGCCCGATGCCGGGGGGCTGAGCGTGCCCGGACCCACGGAGGGCTGACCAGGCGGCACCCGACCCGGCCGGGTCCCGCCGGCCGGTCGGGGCCGGGTCACGAGGGCCGGTCGCGGAGGAAGCGCTCGACCTCCTCCACCAGGGAGCGGGCCGCGAGGGGGTCGTCGGGATCCTGGGAGTCGTGGCGCTGCTCGAGCTGGGTCACGTAGTCCGAGGTCTCGTCGTCCTCCTCGACCAGCTCGCTGACCTGCCGCTCGTAGGCGGCGGAGGCGATCTCCAGGTCGGTCGACGGCAGCGACGCGCCCAGCATCTCGGCGGTGTGCTCCAAGAGCGCCAGCACCGCCTTGGGGGAGGGTGCCGAGGGGACGTAGGTGGGGACGGCCGCCCACAGCGAGGCCGAGGGCAGCCCGGCCTCGTCGCAGGCGGCGGAGAGCACGCCCACCACCCCGGTCGGCCCCTCGTAGGTGGACGGTTGGAGGCCGAGGCGCTCCTGCAGCGCCGGATCGGTGACCGACCCCACGACGGGGACGGGCCGGCTGTGGGGCACCTCGGCGACGAGGGCCCCGAGGATGACGACGAGCCGGCAACCGAGCTGCCGGGCGATGCCGGTGACCTGGGCGCAGAACGTGCGCCAGCGGAGCTGGGGCTCGCTGCCGACCAGCAGCACCAGGTCGCCGGCGTCCGCCGGCAGCCTCGCCGTGTACACCTCGGTGCTGGGCCAGACGATGCGGCGAGTGCCGCCCTCGTCCAGCTCGACCTGGGGGCGAGCGGAGGTGAAGTCGAAGAACTCCTCGGCGTCGACCTCGGCCACGAGGTGGGCGTCGCAGCGGTCGATCAGGTAGCGGACGACCCCGCTGGCGGCGTCGCCGGCGTCGTTCCAGCCCTCGAAGGCGGCGACGAGGACCGGCCGGTCGAGGCTCGGACGGCTGTGCCAGCGCACGTGCTCCACCGCCCCCATCGTACGGGCACGACCGCCGACGCACGCCGACCGGCCGGCGGCGCTCCCCCCTCCCGCGGCCACCGCCGTCCTGCGCCGCCGCGTCCCGGGTGACCTCTACGCTGGCGCCGTGACCGCTTCCCCGACCGTCCGCACGGTGGCCGACGTGATGAGCTCGCCGGTGGTGACCGCGCCGCCCGACGACACCGTCGCCGCCGTGGCCGCCGTCATGCACGAGAGGGCCGTGGGCGCCGTGGTCGTCGTCGACGGCACCCGCCCCGTCGGCATCGTGACCGAGCGGGACCTCGTCCGCCTGGCGGCGGCCGGCCCCGCGTCGACCGACCTCAAGCTGGCCGAGCTCATGACCCCCGAGCCCGACTGCGTCGCCCCCGACCTGTCGGTGCAGGAGGCGTTCGCCGCCCTCTCCCACCACGGCTACCGCCACATCCCGGTGGTCGACGGCGACGACCTCGTCGGCATCGTGTCCATGCGGGACCTCATGCGGGTGGCCCAGATCCAGCCCGTGGTGCACCCGGGCCAGATCGAGGCCCCGCCGGGGCTCGAGGGCGTCATCGTGGCCGAGACCCAGGTCGGCGACGTGCGGGGGGCGGAGGGCTTCTACCACTACCGGCAGTACTCGGCGGTGGAGCTGGCCGACAAGCGGTCGCTGGAGGACGTCTGGTTCCTGCTCTTCGAGGGCCACCTGCCCTCGGGCGACGAGGGGCGGGACTTCGCCGCCGAGGTGCGCTCGCTCCGCCCCGTCCCCGGGGCCGTGCGCGAGCTGCTCCCCGCCATCGCCGCCACGGGCGGACCCCTCATGGACCAGCTGCGCAGCGCCGTGTCCCTGATCGGCCACGGTCGGCGCTTCCGCCCCTGGCTCGACATGTCCGCCGCTGAGCTGCGGGCCGACGCCCTGCAGGTGTGCGCGGCGGTGCCGACCCTCATCATGGCGCTGCACCGCCTGGGTCGTGGCCAGGAGCCGGTCGAGCCCGACCCCGAGCTGGGCTACGGGGAGAACTACCTGTGGATGCTCACCGGCGAGCGTCCCGACCCCGACAAGGCCCGTGCCGTCGAGCAGTACCAGATCCTCACCATCGACCACGGGTTCAACGCGTCCACGTTCACGGCCCGGGTCATCACGTCGACGGGGGCCGACCTGGCCGGAGCGGTGACGGGCGCCATCGCCGCCCTGTCGGGCCCGTTGCACGGTGGCGCCCCGTCGCGGGCGCTCGACCTGCTGGACGCCATCGGCACGCCCGACAACGCCCGTCCCTACCTCGTCGACGCCGTCGCCCACGGCGACAAGATCATGGGGTTCGGTCACCGCGTGTACAAGACGACCGATCCCCGGTCGGAGTTCCTGCGGGAGGTCGCCCAGCGCATCGGGGCCGAGAAGGTGGCGTTCGCCACCCAGGTGGAGCGGACGGTGGTGGACGTCCTCGCCGAGCTCAAGCCCGGTCGCAACCTGTACGCCAACGTCGAGTTCTACGCCGGCGTGGTCATGGAGGACGTGGGCCTGCCCCGGGACCTGTTCAGCCCCACCTTCGCGTCCAGCCGGGTCATCGGGTGGTGCGCCAACATCCTCGAGCAGGCGTCGGACAACCGCATCATCCGACCGTCGGCCCGGTACGTGGGCCCGCCGCCGCCCCAACCGGTGCCGCCGGCACCCGGCGCCTGATCCCGCCCCGCGGGAGGAGCGGGACGAGGCCGACGGGGTCGGGGCGTCGCCGGGCGGGGCCGAGCCGGCCAACCGCGTAGCGTGGGTGGCGTGAAGGTCGAGATCGCCACCACGCTCACGCCCGCCATCGTCGACGCCGCGGTGGCGCTGACCGCCCAGCTCTCGCCGGCGGCACCACCTCCCACGACCGAGGAGCTGGGGGAGATCGTCGAGTCGCCGTCCACCGACCTGTTCATCGCCCTCGACGAGGGCGGCGCCATCGTGGGCATGGCGACGCTGGCCACCTTCCGCATCCCCACCGGCCGCCGGGCGTGGATCGAGGACGTCGTGGTGGACGAGTCGGCCCGGGGCCGGGGCGTGGGCACGGCGCTGACCGAGGCGATGCTGGCCCGAGCCGGTGAGCTCCGGGCTCGCACCGTCGACCTCACCTCACGTCCCACGCGCCAGGCGGCCAACGCCCTGTACCGGAAGGCGGGGTTCGTCCCCCGCGAGACGAACGTGTGGAGGTTCGATCTTCGGGCGTAGCTCGGGCGACAAGCTCTGCAAAGCCTCCGCCGACATCGGCGACATCGGCTCGGGGCTGCGCGCAGGGTGGTTGCGGCCGGCCAGGCGATGCTTGCATACTGTAAGCATGCCGAACGTGTTGGTCCGTGACATCCCAGAGGAGGTGCATGCGGCGCTGCAGCGGCATGCGGAGCTGCGAGGGCAGTCCCTCCAGCAGTACCTGGCGACCGAGCTGTCCCGCCTCGCCGAGCGGCCGTCGGTGGACGAGCTGTTCGTCCGGATCTCGAAGCGGCGTGGTGGACGGGTCGGCCTCGAAGCCGCTGTTGCCGATCTGGCCGACGAGCGGACGCGACGTTGATCGTCGTCGACGCGTCGGTGCTGGCCAACGCCATTGGTGACGACGAGACTGACGGCCGAGTCGCGCGAGACCGCCTCGCGCGCGAGGGTGACCTTTTCGCGCCGGACCTGGTCGACGTTGAGACGGTCGCGGTCCTGCGGCGACGCTGGCTCGCAGGCGAGGTCACGGCGCGGCGGTTCTCGACTGCCATCGGCGATCTCGAGGACCTCGCGCTCTCGAGGTTTCCCACCCTTCCGCTGATGCGACGTGCCTACGAGCTCCGCGCCAACGTGACTGCATATGACGCGGCCTATGTCGCGCTGGCGGAGCAGCTCGACTGCCCTCTGGTCACTGCCGACGCTCGCCTGGCCGGCACTCCCGGACTGCGGTGCGCGGTCGACGTCATCACAGCGCAGGAAGCGAGGTAGCCCGCCGCCTCGCCGTGTTTCGGAGAATTGGACGTGAGACGAACGTGTGGAGGTTCCAGCTCAGGGCGTAGCCCGGGCTACAAGCTCTGCGCCACCCGCGAGCGACTTCGGCGGCACGGTCGGCGTGGTCGGTGGTCCTCTTCACCGACGACGCCCAGAGGCCTCGGCCGGGCGTGTGGCGGGGTCGACGAGCCGGTGACGAGGGAGAGGTAGGGCACGCCCGGCAGGCGACGCTGCGCTCGGCCCAACCGGGTGGGGGAGCGCGGCGTGCATCATGTGACCGGTGCCATGGTCTGGGGCCAGCCCGCGGGGATGTCCGAGCCGGCGAGCTCGAGGACCGCGAAGCGGCTCCCGCCAGATCGCAGCGGCCCCTGTCACGATCCGAGGGGCTGCATCGTCGACCCACCATGACGACGACATCGGATGTGATCGTGGTGGGCGCGGGCCTGGCCGGCCAGACCGCGGGCGCGACGGCGGCCGCGGGCGGCGCCCGCACCTCGGTGCTGGAGACGGCCAGGCCAGGAGGCCGCGCCCGCACGGCCGAGCGGGCCGGGGCCGTGCTCAACCACGGGCCCCACGCCCTCTACCGCGGCGGCGAGGCGTTGCCGATCCTGCGCCGCCTGGGCGTGGCGCCGCGCGGCGTCAAGCCGCCGCTGTCGAGGTATTGGCTCCGCCTCGGCGGCCAGCCGCACCAGATGCCGTCGGGCTTGCCGTCGCTGCTGGCCACCGGGGCGCTGGGCGTGCGCAGCAAGGCCCAGCTCTCGAAGGTGCTGGGCTCGTTGCCCCTCACCGACCCGACCTCGGTGGCCGGCGTGTCGGTGGACGACTGGGTGGCCGGCAAGGACCTTCGGCCCGATGCCGAGCAGGTGCTCCGGGCCCTCGTGCCGATCGGCACCTATGCCGACGACACCTCGACGATGAGCGCCGATGCCGCGGTCCTGCAGCTCCGGCGAGACCACCGCGGCGCGAGCGGTGGTCGTCGCCGCCGGCGAGCCGGCGGCGGCCGCCGGGCTGCTCGGCACCTCCGGCTGGGGAGACCTGGGTGGTCCGGTCACCGCGGCGTGCCTCGATCTCGTCGTCCGCAGGCGGCCGACGCCCGGCTACGTCCTCAGCGGCGACGAGCCCCTCTACGCCTCACGCAGTCGCCCCCGGCCCGCCAGGCTCCCGACGGGGTGCGGCGTGGTCGCGGTGATCCGCTACGGGGCGACCTCGGCCGCCGAGGATCGGCCCCTCCTCGAGGGGGTGGGCCCGGTTGGCGGGCGTCACCGACGACGACGTGGTCGAGCGCCGCTTCCCCGCCCGGCTCTCGGTGGCGGCCACGGCATCCCTGGCCCGCCTCGGCGGGCTGCAGGTCAGGCCCTCGGTCGAGGCCGCCGGGATCCCGGGAGCGTTCCTCACCGGAGACTGGGTGGGGGCGGAGGGGATGCTCGCCGACGCCGAGGACGTGGTCCAGGAGGCCTGGTTGCGATGGAGCCGGGTCGACCGGGCGTCGGTGCGGTCACCCGACGCGTGGCTCACCACCGCCACCACCCGCCTGGCCTCGACCGGCCTCACTTCGGCGACGCGCCGGCGGGAGATCTACCCGGGACCGTGGCTGCCCGAGCCCGTGATCACGGCACGAGGGCCGGACGACTCCGCCGAGCTCGCCGACTCCCTGACGCTCGGATGCCTCACCCTCCTCGACCGGCTCGGACCGGTCGAGCGGGCCGTCTTCCTGCTGTCGGACGTGTTCGGCGTGCCGTTCGTCGACGTCGCCGCGGCGGTCGGCAAGAGCGAGGTGGCCTGCCGCCAGATCGCCAGCCGCAGCCGGCGGCGGCTGCAGGGGGCGCACTGGCGTCGGCCGACCGCGTCGGAGCGCAGCCTGGTCGACGAGGCCATCGTGGCCATGGCCCTGGGCGACGTGGACGGCCTGCTCACCGCCTCAGGCCCGAGGTCGTGTGCCTCACCGACGGTGGCCCCACCCGCCGTGCGGCCCGGCGCCCCGTGGTCGGTTCGGCCAAGGTGGCCCGCTTCCTCGTCAACGTCACCAGGAAGGTCTACGGGACGGCGACCGCCCGGCCGGTCACCGTCAACGGCGACCCTGGTGCCGTGGTGTCCCTCGACGGCGCCATCGACAGCGTCATCGCCTGCGAGGTCGATCCGGAAGGCCATCGGGTGTCGGCCATCTGGGTCGTCTGCGCCCCGGAGAAGCTCGACCTGGTGCTGGACCCTCCTCGCGTCCGCTGACGCTCCGCGCCCCGGGGGCGCAGGTGCCATGGCCGCCGACCTCGATGGCGGCGGAGGTCCGCACGGGTCGTCGGCGGCCTCGACGAGGGGGACCGGTGGCACCGTCGGAACGTTCCTGCTCACCTGCCCCGCCAAACGGGGCGACACCGGCGTCTGGAGGTTCGAGCCGAGCCGCCAACAACCATGAGCATGGTGTTGTCAACTTTCCTGCATCGGTCCATAATGACCCCAGCGGGAGATCTCGGACCCGCCAGAGCGAAACCCCGAAGGAGGTGCGGTCCATGTTGATGCGAACCGACCCGTTCCGCGAGCTCGACCGCTTCACCCAGCAGGTCCTCGGCACGTGGTCGCAGCCCGTCGCCATGCCGATGGACGCCTACAGGGAAGGCGACCGCTTCGTCATCCACTTCGACCTGCCGGGCGTGGAGCCCTCGTCGGTCGACCTCACGGTCGAGCAGAACGTGCTCTCCGTGACCGCCGAGCGGCAGTGGCAGCCGAAGGAGGACCAGCAGGTGGTGGCGTCCGAGCGCCCGCAGGGCACCTTCCGCCGCCAGCTCCTCCTCGGGGACGACCTCGACCTCGACCGGGTCGAGGCCAGCTACGAGGCGGGGGTCCTCACCGTGACGATCCCGGTCTCCGAGGATGCGAAGCCCCGCAAGGTCGAGGTCTCGACCGGCGGTGGCAGTGCCACGGCGCTCCGGGCTGGCTCGACTCAGGGCTGAGCCAGCCCCCGGCGCACCCGGCGAGAGCCCGTCGCCGGGCCGCGGGCACGTCCCGACAACCCGCTGCGAACGGAGGAAGCGAGGTTCCCATGGCACTGCCCATCCGCCACACCGCCGACGATCGTGCCGAGGTGGACCGCTGGGATCCCTTCGACGAGCTGGAGCGCCTCAACCGCCAGCTCGCCAGCTACCTGGGCTCCTGGCCTCCGCTGGCCGGACCTGGCGGCGGCTTCCGGCCGCTGGCCGACGTCGAGGAGGCCGATGACGCCTACGTCGTCGAGGTCGAGCTGCCCGGCGTGAAGCGGGACGACGTCGACATCCAGGTCACCGGCCGCCGCGTCACCGTGCACGGCGAGCGCAAGGAGAAGGAGCGAGCCGGAATCCTGCGACGGCGGGAGCGCACCGTGGGCCGCTTCGACTACGAGTTGACCCTGCCCGGTGAGATCGACGAGGAGGGCGTCGAGGCCGACCTCGACGAAGGGGTGCTGACCCTCAGGTTGCCCAAGCCGGCGCACGACCGGCCCCGCCGCATCCCCATCCGGTGACGGGCCGGGGGTCGGCGGTGAGGTGGCCGGCGGGTCCGGTCGTGGCCCGGGCCCGTCGCCCGCCCCCTCCCTGCCCCCGGGGGCGCGCCGGCGCCGCGCGAGCCGCTGCGCCGGCTCCGTGGAGAACACTGGGGGCGTGCTCGTCCACCTCATCGCCGACTACGGATTCGGGGACCTGGCCTTCGCCGAGGTCGTCCAGCGCCTGTCGTCCCTGGTGCCGACGGCTACGGGAACCTCAAGACGACCTGGCACCACGCCCCGGTGCCGCCGGGCGGGCGGGTGCGGGTCACGATCGGGGACGCCGACGCCGTGGCCACCGTGGGCGACGGCACCTTCGCCGTGCCCCACGGGGAGATGTCCTTCGCCCCGGCAGCAGTGGCTGGGACGCCGGCCACGGTCACCTGCCCTTCTACGAGCTGCTGCTACGTGGGAGCGCGGCCCGGAGCCTGGGCTCACCGGCCGCCGGCGCCGCCGTCGACGTCGTCCCGCTGTGACGCGGGGGCGGCCGAGGCGACACGGGGCCACAGCTCGAGCTCGGCCACCACGGGTCGGTGGTCGGAGGCCACCGTGGCGACCACCTCGACGGCGACCGGCCTGACCGGGCCCCCGGCCAGCACGTAGTCGATGCGGGCGGCGGGCCGCCCCGACCGGAAGGTGGGCCCGTCACCTCGCCCCACGGCCGTCCAGGCGTCGACGAGGGTCTGCGTCAGCACGCGGAGCTCGGGGCTGTCGGGTCGGGCGTTGAGGTCGCCGAGCAGGATGGTCGGTGGCGGGAGCGGACCGACCGGGCCCGGGCCGTCGCCTGCCAGCAGCGCGGCCAGGTGCGTGGCCTGGGCCCGGCGGGCGCCCCCGTCGCGGTTCTCGAGGTGGGTGACGGCACAGCGGACGTCACCCCCCGTGGCCGCGACCACGGCGTCGACGACCCCGCGGGGCTCGTGACCGCCTCCCGGCAGGCGCCGTGCCGCCCAGCCTCGCACCGGCAGCGCCGTCAGCAGCGCGTTGCCGTAGCGGCGGCGAGGGGCGGCGGGACCGGACCCCGGGAGCGCGGGCCGGTCGACGGTGGCGCCGTGCAGCACCTGCAGGCCCAGCCGGCGCCCGAGCCACGCCGCCTGGTCGACCCACCCGCTGCGGGCCGACATCGTGCGGTCGACCTCCTGCAGGCCCACGAGGTCCGCACCCGTGGCCGTGATGACCTCGGCCGTCCGCCCCAGGTCCAGGCGCCCGTCGAGGCCGACCCCGTGGTGGATGTTGAAGGTCGCCACCCGGAGCCGCACCGCTCCTGTCTACCCGGCTCCCGCCGGGGGGGTGGCGCATGGGACGGGGGGCGCCGGGTAGGTTCTCCGGGACCACCAGCCGGCCCGTCCCCCTCCCGGGACGCCGGAGAGGGGGACGGCCATGCAGACCAGCACCGCGACCATGGCGGCCGGCACCGATCTGCGATCCCGCTACCGAGACGTGCGCGCCTTCACCGAGGTGCTGGCGGCGCCGCTGTCGCCCGAGGACCAGACGGTGCAGACGATGCCGGACGTCAGCCCGACGAAGTGGCACCGAGCCCACACCACCTGGTTCTTCGAGACGTTCGTGCTGGGCCCCCACGCCCCCGCCCACCGGCCGGTCGAGCCCGCCTACGGGTTCCTGTTCAACTCCTACTACGAGGCGGTCGGTCCCCGGCACGCCCGTCCCCAGCGGGGCTTCCTGACCCGGCCGGGGGTGGCGGAGATCTCCGCGTACCGGTCGGCGGTGGACGAGGCCATGGACGACCTGCTCGCCGCGGAGCCCGCTCCGGCGGTGGCCGACGTGGTGGAGCTGGGCCTGCACCACGAGCAGCAGCACCAGGAGCTGCTCCTGATGGACGTCAAGCACGTCCTCTCCTGCAACCCGCTGCGCCCGGCGTACGTCGACGCCGTCGCGCCCCCCGGGGCCGGCGCCGTCCCGCCGGATGGCGCCTCGCTCGACCGGTCGGCACCGCCGGGGTGGATCCGACACCCCGGCGGTGTGGTGACCGTCGGCCACGACGGGGACGGCTTCGCCTTCGACAATGAGGCTCCCTGCCACGCCCAGCTGCTGGCACCGTTCGCGGTGCGGTCCTCGCTGGTGACCGCCGGCGACTGGCTCGCCTTCATGGCCGACGGCGGCTACCGCGAGCCCGGACCGTGGATGTCCGACGGCTGGGCCACGGTGCAGGACCGAGGATGGTGCGCTCCCGCCTACTGGACGCGGGACGACGACGGTTGGGTGGTGCACACGCTCAGGGGCACCGTCCCGGTCGATCCCACGGTGCCCGTGGCCCACGTGAGCTGGTACGAGGCCGATGCCTTCGCCCGGTGGGCGGGGTGCCGGCTGCCCACGGAGCACGAGTGGGAGGCCGTGGCGACCGGCCGCCCGGTCGCGGCGCTCGGCGTCGACGAGTTCGCCCTCCACCCCCGGGCCGGGGGCGAGGGGTGGTGCGACGAGGTGTGGCAGTGGACGGCCAGCGCCTACGCCCCCTATCCGGGCTTCCGGCCGGCGCCCGGCGCCATCGGCGAGTACAACGGCAAGTTCATGGTCAACCAGCAGGTGCTGCGCGGGGGTGCCTGCGTCACGCCCGCCGGCCACACCCGTACCACCTACCGCAACTTCTTCCCGCCGGCAGCGCGGTGGGCCTTCGGCGGTGTGCGCCTGGCGGTCGACGCGTGAGCGGCGGGCCGGACCTCCCGGGCGGCGCCGAGCCGGGACGGGTCACCGTCGACGTGTGCCTGACGCCCGAGGACCTCCAGGCCGCGCTGCGGCGCGACGCCCGGCGTGGCCTGACGTCGGTCCCCAAGGCGATGCCTCCCGTGTGGTTCTACGACGACCGGGGGTGCGAGCTGTACGAGCAGATCACCCGCACGCCGGAGTACTACCCGTTCCGCACCGAGCGTGCCCTGCTCCAGGCGGCGGGACCGGCCATCGCCGCCATCTCGGCGGCGTCGGTGCTCGTGGAGCTGGGCTCGGGGACCTCGGAGAAGACCCGGCTGCTCCTCGGGGCCATGGCCGCCGGTCCCGCCGGCCTCGGCGGCTACGTGCCGATGGACGTGGCCGAGCCCACGCTGCGGGCGGCGGCCGGGTCGGTCGCCGCCGAGCTGGGCGTGGACGTGCACGCCGTCGTCGGCGACTTCCGGGAGCACCTCGACCGGCTGCCGGCCCCGGCAGCGCCCCGGCGCCTGGTGGCCTTCCTGGGCAGCACGGTCGGCAACCTGCTCCCGGCCGAGCGTGCCCGGTTCCTGGCCGACGTCGCCGCCCTCCTCGGTCCCGACGACGCCTTCCTGCTGGCCACGGACCTGGTGAAGCCGGTCGAGCGGCTGATCGCCGCCTACGACGACGCCGGCGGGGTCACCGCCGCCTTCGACCGCAACCTGCTGTCCGTGCTCAACCGCGAGCTCGGCGCCGACTTCGAGGTCCACCGCTTCGCCCACCGTGCCGTGTGGGACGCCGACAACCGCTGGATCGAGATGCGGTTGGTCGCCACCGAGGCGATGACCGTGAAGGTTCCCGAGCTCGACCTGGTGGTCGACTTCGCGGCCGGCGAGGAGGTGCGCACGGAGGTCAGCGCCAAGTTCACGCCCGAGGGCACCACCCGCGAGCTGGGGCACGCCGGCCTGGCGGTGGCGGCCACCTGGACCGACCCGGCCGGCGACTACCTCCTCACCCTGGCCCGCCGGGGCGGGGCCGGACCACCCGGAGGGGGCTGAGCGTGGGGGTTGGCGCCGCCACCGTGCAGGTGACGGTGCCGGTGGCGGAGGCCGAGCTGGCCGCCGACGCGCTGTGGAGGGCGGGCGCGGCCGCCGTCGAGGAGCGCGAGGGGCGCCGGGCGGCGGGCCAGGTCGGCGGCCGCACCGTGGTGCTCGTGGCCGGACCACGCGAGGGGGCGACGGTGGCGGCGCTGGTGGAGGGGACCATCGGCCGCTGGCCCACCGAGGTCGTGCCCGTCGACCTCGGCGCCGCCCTCGACGGCTGGCGCCCTCACGCCCGGGCGGTGACCGTGGGGCCGATCGTGGTCCGACCGCCGTGGGTGCCACAGCCGGTCCGCCCGGGCACCCGGGCCGACGTCGTGGTCGACCCCGGCCGCTCGTTCGGCACCGGGGTGCACGCCTCGACCCGGCTGGCACTGGCGGCGCTGGCCGAGGTGGTGCGAGGGGGCGAGCGGGTGCTCGACCTGGGCTGCGGCAGCGGGGTCCTGGGGCTGACCGCCCTGCTGCTGGGGTCGGCCAGCGTCGTCGCCGTCGACGTCGACCCGGCCGCGGTCACCGCCACCGTGGCCAACGCCGCCCGCAACGGCGTGGCGGACCGCCTCGTCGCGCTCCGGGCCGACACGGCCGGCGGGGGGCGGGCGGCCGGCGCCGGGGGGACCGTCCCCCGGCTCGTCGGGGACGGCTCCTGCGACGTCGTGGCGGCCAACATGCTGCTGCCCGAGCTGGTGGCGGTGGTGCCGATGGCGGCGCGTGCCGTGGCCCCCGGCGGGGTGGTCGTGGCGTCGGGCGTGCTCGAGGGCCAGGTCGACGCCCTGGCCGCCGCGGCCGCGGCTTCCGGCCTCGCCGTGCGCCCCCCGCTGCCCCGTGGCGACGGCTGGGCGGCGGTCACGTTCGGTTTGAGTGCAGCCACGCCAGGTCGTCGGATCGGAGTCGGCGGCTCCCGTGCCGCTGGTCACCCTGGCCCGAGCCGGTGGATGCCGCCCTCCTCGGAGAGCACGTAGACCTCGCCGGCGGCGTCGGTCCCGAAGGAGGTGGCCCCGGGCACGGCCACGTCGAACGTCGCCTCGTCCACGACCTCGCCGCCGCGGGCCCGGACGGCTCGCAGCTCCCCGCTGCAGTAGTCGGCGAAGAGGTAGGCACCGGCGAGGTCGGGGAGGGCTGCCCCCCGGTAGACCACGCCGCCGGTGATCGAGCACCGGCCCTCGTCGTGGCTGTACTCGTAGATCGGCAGGACGGCGCCGGGCGGGTTGGTGCCGCCCCGGTAGGGGTGGGTGCCCTCCATCTCGCTCCAGCCGAGGTTGGCGCCCCGGCCGGCGCCGTCGGCGGCCGGCAGCAGGTCGATCTCCTCCCAGTCGTCCTGGCCCACGTCGGCCACCCACAGGTCTCCGGTGCGGGCGTCGAAGGTGATCCGCCACGGGTTGCGGACGCCGTAGAGCCAGACCTCGGGGGCGCCGCCGGTGCCGTCGGCGAAGGGGTTGTCGGCGGGGGCGCGGGCGCCGGGCGCGGCCGTCGGATCGAGGCGGAGCACCTTGCCCAGCAGCGTCCCGGTGTCCTGCCCGTTCCCCTGCGGGTCGCCGGCGCCGCCGCCGTCGCCCAGCGCCACGTACAGGCGGCCGTCCGGCCCGAGCTCGACGTCGCCGCCGTTGTGGTTGTCGTACGGCTGGTCGACGGCCAGGACCACCCGGCGTGCGCCGGCGTCGACGGCGTCGCCGGCCACGGGATAGGCGGCGACCCGGGTGTCCCCGCCGGGCGCCAGGCTGGAGCTGACGTACAGGGTGGCGCCGTCCGGTGAGAGCTCGATGTCGAGCAGGCCCTGCTCCGAGCGCGTGACCACCTCGTCGCTGATGTCGAGCACGGGGTCGCTCAGGTCGCCGTCGGGCGTCATGGTCCGGACCCGCCCCGCCCGCTCGGCGACGTACAGCACGTCGCTGCCGGCGCGGCCGGTCAGCGCCGTCGGACGGTCGGCCTCGGCCACCTCGGTGAGGGCCACGCCGACGTCCTCGAGCGGCGGCCGGGTGGTGCCGCCCGACGGCGTGGGAGGCGGTCGCTCCTCCGCCGTCGCTCCCCCCGCACGCCGCGACCACGCCCACCAAGCAACCCAGCGCCAGCGGCAGCGCACGTCGCATGGTGGCGACGCTAGTGGCGGGGCGACGCGGGGCGCCGGCCGGGCGCGCCGGCCCGGTCGCGCAACCGGCGGATCAGCCCCTCCTGGGCCACCGTGGCCACCAGGGCACCGGTGCGGGTGAACACCAGGCCCCGCGACAGGCCCCGGCCACCGGAGGCGTTCGGGCTGTCCTGGGCGTAGAGCAACCAGTCGTCGGCCCGGAACAGCCGGTGGAACCACATGGCGTGGTCGAGGCTGGCCAGGAACAGCGTGGGGTCGAACCACGTGCCGCCGTGGGGCCGGGTGGACGTGTCGAGCAGGGTCATGTCGGAGGCGTAGGTCAGCACGATCGTGTGCAGGATCGGGTCGTCCGGCAGCTGGCCGTCGGCCCGGAGCCACACGTTTTGGGACGGCTCGGCGCTGCGCGTGCCGCCCGGCGTCAGGGGTTCCACGTGGCGGACGTCGATGGGCCGACGGTGCTCCATCCAGGGCCCCGGGTCGACGCCTGCCGCCGCCAACCGCTCGCGCATGGTCGGCAGCGCCTCGGGAGGCGGCACGACCGGCATGGGAGCAGCGTGGTCGAAGCCCTCCTCGGGGACCTGGAAGCTGGCGGCCAGGTTGAAGATCACGCGGCCGTGCTGGACGGCCATCACCCGGCGGGTGGCGAACGAGCCGCCGTCGTGCAGGCGCTCGACCTCGTAGAGCACCGGGACCTTGGGATCGCCTCCCCGCATGAAGTAGGCGTGCAGGGAGTGGACCCGGCGGTCGCCCTCGACGGTCCGGGCCGCTGCCACGAGGGCCTGGCCCGCCACCTGGCCGCCGAAGATCCGCTGGCGGTCGTCGTCGGGCGAGCTGCCCCGGAAGATGTTGACCTCGATCGGCTCCAGGTCGAGCACCTTGACGAGGGCATCCACGGCGTCCTGCGGCACGGCGGGAACGGTAGCGGCGGGCACGGCGGCCGCTAGCTTCGACGGTCGTGACGCGAGGCACCGCCACCGGCCGCCGCTTCCCCGACGGCTTCCTGTGGGGCACCGCCACGGCCGCCCACCAGGTGGAGGGGGGCAACTGGAACAACGACTGGTGGGCGTGGGAGCACGCCGCCGGCAGCCCGTGCACCGAGCCCTCGGGCGACGCCTGCGACTCGTGGGACCGCTGGGAGGAGGACGTCGCCCTCGTCGCCGACCTCGGCGTGGGCACCTACCGCTTCTCGGTCGAGTGGAGCCGCGTCGAGCCCGAGCGGGGCGAGTGGTCGTGGGCCGCCGTCGACCACTACCGCCGGCTGTGCCGGGCCCTGCGGGCCCGGGGCGTCGAGCCCACCGTGACGTTCCACCACTTCACCACCCCGCGCTGGGTGGTGGCCGACGGCGGGTGGGAGGACCCCGCCACCGCCGACCGCTTCGCGGCGTTCTGCGGTCGCCTGGCCGGTGAGCTGGGCGGGGCGCTGGCCCGGGCCTGCACCATCAACGAGCCCAACATCCTGGCCACGGTCGGCTGGCTGCTGGGGCTCTTCCCTCCCGGCAGGACCGACCCCGACCTGCGCCGGCGGGTCGAGGACGTGCTGGTCGACGCCCATCGCAAGGCGGCGGAGGCCATCCGGGGGGCCGCGCCCGACGTGCCCGTGGGGCTCACGCTGTCGATGACCGACTACGTGGCGGTCCCCGGCGGCGAGGAGCGGGCCGCCCGCCTGCGCGCCGAGATGGAGGACGTCTTCCTCGACGCCACCGACGGCGACGACTTCCTCGGCGTCCAGGCCTACTCCCGGACCCGCGTCGGCCCCGAGGGCATCCTCGGACCCCAGGCGGGCGTCCCGGTGCTGGAGATGGGCTACGAGTCGTGGCCCTCCAGCGTCGGTTCCTGCCTGCGGTCGGCCTGGGAGCGCACGGGTGGTCGGCTGCCGCTCCTGGTGACGGAGAACGGGATCGGCACGAGCGACGACGACCAGCGGATCGCCTACGTGCACGCCGCCCTGGAAGGCGTGCTGGGGGCTCTGGCCGCCGGTGTGGACGTCCGGGGGTACACCTACTGGTCGCTGCTCGACAACTTCGAGTGGGCGTACGGCTATCGCCCCCGGTTCGGCCTGGTCGCGGTGGACCGCGCCTCCTTCGAGCGCACGGCCAAGCCCAGCGCCGCCTGGTACGCGTCGGTGGTGCGGTCCAACGCGCTGGTGCCGCCGCCTCCGCCCCCGGGCTGAGCCCGTCCCACGACGGTGGCGACGACCCCCGCCCCCGTCGGCGGGAGCGGGATGGTGCGGTGGGGGTCGGACCGGTACGGTCGCCGGACGTGACGATCGACCCCACGCTCCGCAAGGCGGCCGAGGCCGCCCGCGGCTTCATGCCGAGCGACGAGGGCCTGGCCCTCTACGAGGCGGCCGCCACGCTGGGAGGGGACGTGCCGGGGCCCCTGCTCGAGGTGGGCAGCTACTGCGGCAAGTCGACCATCTACCTGGGTGCGGGAGCGGCCGAGCAGGGTCGCCTGGTCTTCGCCGTCGACCACCACCGTGGGTCGGAGGAGAACCAGCCGGGCTGGGAGTGGCACGAGCCGGATCTGGTCGACCCGGCCGTCGGGAAGATCGACACGCTGCCCGCCTTCCGGCGGACGATCCACGATGCCGGGCTCGAGGGCACGGTCGTGGCCGTGGTGGGGCAGTCGCCCGCCGTCGCCCGGTCGTGGGCCACGCCGCTGTCCCTGCTGTTCATCGACGGCGGTCACGGCACCGAGCCCGCCCGGTGGGACTACGAGCTGTGGACCCCCCTCGTCGCCCCGGGCGGCACGCTGGCCATCCACGACGTCTTCCTCGACCCCGCCGATGGCGGCCGCCCCCCCTACGAGCAGATCTACCGGCCGGCGCTGGCCTCGGGCCGGTTCGCCGAGGTGCGCGCCGTCGGCTCGCTGCGGCTCCTCCGCCGGGTCTGACCCCGGGTCCGGTCGGGGACGTCTGACCCTCAGTCCCGGTCGGGGACGGACGGGTCGGTGTCGATCACCTCCGGCAGCAGCTCGTCGTGGCTGGTGAACAGGCCGCGGGCGGGGGAGCCGGCCGGACCGGCGAGAGCGTCGGCGGCCAGGACCACCGCCGAGGCGGTGTAGGTCGACCGCTCACCGGTGGGGAACCGGTTCTCGTCGGGGAACACCGTGCCGGTCCAGTAGCGGCCGTCCTCGGTGCGGTAGCGCTGGGCCCAGGCGAAGAGGTCGGCGGCGAGGCGCTGGTTGCCCACCGCCAGGTTGGCCAGGGCGTACTCGCAGGTCTCGGCAACGGTCACCCACGGGCGGTCGGACACGCAACGCACGCCGCATCCCTCCATCACGAAGGCGTCGTGCCGCTCGGCCAGCCGCTCCCGCCCGGCGTCTCCCACGACCACGCCCGTCAGGACGGGGTAGTACCAGTCCATCGCCCACCGGTGCTTGGGGGAGAAGGCGTGGGGGACGTGGCGGACGACGTCGGCCAGCCGCGCCGCCGACAGCTCCCAGTCGGGTCGCTCGTGACCGAGGAGCTCGGCCAGGGCGATGGCGCAGCGCAGGCTGAGGCAGATCGACGACGACCCGGTGAGGAGGGCGAACGACCACGGGGTGCCGTCGGCATGGCGGGCCCAGAGGATCTCGCCCCGTGCCGTCTGCAGGTCGAGCACCCAGTCGACGGCCCTCTGCACCACGGGCCACATCGCCTCGGCGAAGCCCCGGTCACCCGTGCACAGCCACCGGTGCCACGCGCCGGTAGCCACGTAGGCGATCACGTTGGCGTCGAGCTTGTCCTGCTCCACGCGGTCGGCCAGGTAGTACTGGTGCCACGAGCCGTCGGGCCGCTGCCTGTCGACCAGCCACTGGAAGGCCCGGTCAGCCTCGGCGTGGCGGTCGCCCAGCGTCAGGGCCATGGCCGCCTCGACGTGGTTCCACGGATCGGCGTGCCCGCCGGGGAACCAGGGGATCATGCCCGACGGGAGCTGCCAGGCGGCGATGGCGTCGACGGTCTCGTGCAGCTGCGCCGCGGTGACGGCGCCCGGCACGTCGGCGAGGGTCATGCCCCCGCCTCCTCGGGCTTGCGGGCGTAGACGACGAGGCTCTTGCCGATCAGCGGGGTGAGCACCCGGTCGGCGGCCCGGGTGAACCGGGACCAGGGCCGGGCACCCCCGATGTCCCAGCACAGGACCTGGTGGTAGGCCCGGACGAGGGGGTGGCCGTCGTCGGTGGGACCGACCGCGCACTTCAACCACCAGTAGGGCGAGTGGAGGCCGTGCTCCTTGTGGCGGGCGTACGGCCGGGCACCGGCGATGCCAAGCTTGTTCTGCAGCTCGGCCCGCGTGTAGATGCGCACGTGGCCCCCGGGCACGAACGGCGCGTGGTACTCGTCGGTGATGGCCCACGAGATGCGCTCGGGCAGGAAGGACGGCACCGTGGCGGCGATGGTGCCGCCGGGGCGCAGGACCCGGACCAGCTCGCGGAGGGCGGTCATGTCGTCGTCGACGTGCTCGAGCACCTCGGCGGCGATGATGCGGTCGAAGGTGCCGTCGGGGAACGGCAGCCGGGTGGCGTCGCCCCGCGTGGTGGCGCTGCGAGCGGCGCCGGGGAGCTCCCCGGCGGCCGCCATGGCCGCCGCCATGGCGGCGACGTCCTTGAGCTCGGCCTCGTCGTAGTCGAGGGCGGTGACGACCGCGCCCCGGCGAAGGGCCTCGAAGGCGTGGCGGCCGGCACCGCACCCGAGGTCGAGCAGCCGATCGCCGGCCCGAAGGCCCAGGGTTCCGTAGTCGACGGTGAGCATCAGCGCCGGACGTCCACGCGCTCGTGCTCGGCGAGGCGGAGGCGGTACTGCTCCACCGTGCGGGCCGCCGTCTGCTTCCACGACCACTGGTCGACGACCCGTTGGCGACCGGCGGCGCCGACGGTGGACCGCAGGTCGTCGCGCTCGAGGGCCTGGCGCAGGGTGACGGCGAGGGCGTCGCTGTTCCCGGGCTCGACCACGAGGGCCGTCTCGCCGTCGGTGCCCACCACCTCGGGCAGGGCTCCCCCCGAGGTGGCCACCAGGGGCGTGCCGCACGCCATCGCCTCGATGGCGGGGAGGGAGAAGCCCTCGTAGAGCGACGGCACCACGGCGACCTGGGCCTCGGCGTACAGCTCGATGATCCGGGCGTCGGGCACGCCGGCCACGAACGTGACGTGGTCCTCCAGGCCCAGCTCCCGGATGGTGGCGTCGGAGCGCCCGCCCGGCTTGCGCCTGCCGATGACCACCAGGTGGGCGTCGTCGCGCTCCACGCGCAGCTTGGCCAGGGCTTCGAGCAGGTAGCGGAGGCCCTTCATCGTCACGTCGGCGCTGGCGGTGGTGAGCAGCCGCCCGGGGACCGGGCGCACGTGGGGCAGGGGGCGGAACAGGTCGACGTCGACGCCGACCGGGACGACGGCCATGCGGTTGGGATCGACCCGGTGGTCGTGGGCGATGTCGTTGAACGAGTTCTCGGACACCGTGATGATCCGGGCCAGGCGGGACGCCACGCGGGTCTGCATGGCGGTGAACGAGTACCACCGGTGCAGGGTCAGCCGCTCGTACCAACCGGTGGCATGCTCGATCTCGAGCCGGCGGTCGACGGTGATGGGGTGGTGGACCGTGCTGATGACGGGCAGGCCGGCCCTCTCGAGGGCCAGGAGCCCGTAGCCCAGGCTCTGGTTGTCGTGGACGAGGTCGAAGTCGGCCGTGCGCCGGCGCAGGTGGCGCCAGGCTCGCAGGCTGAAGGCCAGGGGCTCGGGGAACTGGCCGAACGAGAAGGAGGTGACCTCGGCCAGGTCGGTCCAGTCCTTGAGCTCCCACAGGCCCGGCATGCGCATGGGGAAGTGGTCGTTGTAGATGTCCAGGCTCGGCAGCTCGACCAGCGGGACCCGGGGGTCCAGCTCGGGGTAGGGCTGGCCGCCCAGCACCTCGACCCGGTGGCCCTGGTCGACGAGGGCCTTGGCCAGGTGGCGCACGTACACGCCTTGGCCACCGACGTGGGGCTTGCCCCGGTAGGCCAGCAGCGCGATGCGCAGAGGGGCATCCTCGGCGTGCATTTCCCGCAACCTTTCCGTCCAGCTGACCGCGCGGTCAACACCCCGTGGACCGCGTGCTCTCCTCGGGCGGGGCGGCGGGGCGTCCCCGCGCGTGGGGCGACAATCTAGCGCCCCGGGGAGCGCCGACCGGCACGGGGCCGGGAGCTCACCAACCGCCCGGCCACGGCCACCTCCTGGGGGGCGGGTGGTCCGGCCCCTCCGTGGTGGTCGTCGCCCGCGGCGTCGTGGTGGTCGTGCGCGAGGGGCCGAGCGGCAGCCGCGGCGCGGTGGGCGGTGCCGTGGGCCCGGTCGTGGCCCCGGTCCGCCGACCCCGTGGCGCGGTGGTCGTGCTGGTGGCCGTGGACGTGGTGGTCGTGCCGGTGGTCAGGGGAGTGGTGGTCGCGGACGACGAGGTGGCGGTGGGCAGGGGCGGCTCGGCCACCACGAGCCCGGGGGCGTCGCTCCCGCCGGATCCCGAGACGGCCAGCCAGCCGCCGGCGGCGACGACGACCGCGGCCGCCAGTGCTCCCCCCACCGCGAGGCGCCGGTCGAACGGTCGGTCCTGGTCGTCGCCGGGCCTCGCCGACCGCCGGTTCCGCCAGCGGGCGGCCGAGCGGCCGGGGTGGGGCCGGAAGGGGTCGGTGTCGCTGGTCGTGAGCCGCCGGACCTCGGCAGGGCTCGTCCGTCCCCACGTCGCCTCGTCCGCGGGCTCCGGATGCGGGTCGTGGGGATCGTCCGCCGGTGGTGGGCGGTCCCGGGGGCGTCGCCCGCCGGACGGCTCGGGGACGGACGAGCCCGCTCCGGTTCCCCCGGGCGGGCGGCCGCCCGAATGCGGGAGCAGGTCCGTCGCCGGGGCCGGTGCGGCATCGTCCACGAGGGTGAACAGGGCAGCGCCCAGCGCCACGACCTGCTCGGGCCGGTCCTCGAGGAGCACGGGACGCCCCAGGCGCCGGGCGAGCACCTCGCCCAGCCGGGGCGTGCGGGCGGAGCCCCCCACGAGGACGACGGCCGTCAGGTCGGTCGGCGCCAGGCCGGCAGCGTCGGAGGTGGCCACCACGACGTCGGCCACCTCCACCAGCGCCGGCTCGACCGTGCGCTCGAAGGCGGCCCGGGTGATCTCGACGCCTCCCGGGAGGCCGGGCGTGGGCAGCTCGACCACGGTCGCCTCGTCGGTGGAGAGGCGCTCCTTGGCGGCGCGGCACGCCGCCCACGACCGCCGCCGGGCGGCGGACAGGGCGACGTCCTCGCCGGGTTCGCCGGGTGGCAGCACCGGGCCCACGGTCCCCTCCACCAGCGCCAGCACCGCCCGGTCGAGGTCGACGCCCCCGAGGTGGGGCAACCAGGCGGGCCGGCCCACGAGGGCGAACGCTGCCGGTCGCCGGCGGACGAGGGTGACGTGGACGGCCGAGCCGCCGGCGTCGACCACGGCCACGAGGGCGTCGTCGCCCAGGTCGAAGCGGGACGAGGCGCGCACGGCCGCCGCCACCGGGGCGGGCACCAGCGTGGCGGCGTCGCCGAAGGCCCGGGCGGCAGCCTGGGCCATGACGTCCTCGGCGGCCGTGCCGGGCGCCAGGGGGAAGGTGACGGCCACGTGGTCGGGCCGGGCCCCCGGCGCCGGTGCCGCCCGCTCGGCCGCCACACCCAGGAGGGCGGCGGCCACCCCGACGGGGTCGACCGGCCGCCCGCCGAGCTCGACGGGCTCTCCCCGGGCCAGGTGGACGAGGGCGTCCCGAGCCACCAGCGTCGGCTCGCGGGGGCAGGCGGCGTCGGCCTCCTCGCCCACGAGCAGCTCACCGCCGGGCGCCACCATGGCCGCGGCGGGCAGCGCCACCGCGCCGCGGCCGACAGGGCGACCCTCGACGGTCGGACCTCGGCGCCACGCCACCGTGCAGGTCGTGGTCCCGAGGTCGATCCCCAGGCTGTACCCCATCCCTCCCCGCTCCCACCCTGCCGTCGTGACATGGGAATGTAATCACTCGCCGGCCGGGCGGGAAGTGCCGCGACCGGCGGCACGGCCGCCGCCGTCGTCGGCGTGCCAGGGTGGGACGATGCGGTCCGTTGTGCAGCGGGTGGCCGGGGCGCGGGTCACCGTCGACGGCGAGGTGGTGGGGGAGATCGGGGCCGGGCTCTGCGCCCTGGTGGGCGTGGCCCGCGGCGACACCCCGGCGCAGGCCCGGGAGCTGGCGGGCAAGCTCGCCCACCTGCGAATCCTCGGCGACGACGCCGGGGTCATGAACCGCTCGGTGCTGGACGTGGGGGCGGCAGTGCTCGTGGTCAGCCAGTTCACGCTCTACGGCGACACCCGCCGCGGTCGCCGGCCGAGCTGGGCGGCGGCGGCGCGACCGGAGGAGGCGGAGCCGCTCGTCGAGGCGGTCGTCGCCGGGCTACGTGGGCTCGGGGTCGAGGTGGCGGCCGGGCGCTTCGGCGCCCACATGCGCGTGGCCCTCGTCAACGACGGGCCGGTCACGCTGGTGCTGGACGTGTGAGGGCGGCCGGTCCCGTCGCCGGTGGGCGACCACCCAACCGGCGACCAGGGCCACGATCGCCACGGCCACGCCCGGCCCGTCGCCGAGCCGGGTGGCCAGGGTCGTGCCCGTCCGCAGCTGGACGGTGCCCTGGAGCACCGCCTGGTCCGAGACCGCGGTGCGCTGGCGGACCGTGCCGTCGGGATCCACCACGGCGCTGAAGCCCGTGGGCGCCACCTGCAGCAGCCACCGGTCGCTCTCGATCGCCCGCATCCTCGACGTGGCGACCTGTTGCGCCTGCACCAGCGTGCCCGTGAACGACGACCCGTTGGTGGGGTTGAGGACCAGTTCGGCACCGTCCTGCACGCCCTCCCGGACGCGGTCGGCGAAGAAGACCTCCCACGAGATGGCCACCGCCAGCTCGCCGGCCGGTGTCGACAGCTCGGCGGGCCGGCGGCCCACCACGGCGTCGCGGGTGGTGAGGTCCTGGCCGGCGAAGCCCTCGACCAACCACCGGAGGGGGACGTACTCGCCGAAGGGCACCCGGTGCACCTTGTCGTAGCGGTCGACGAGCTTCCCGTCGGGCGCGAAGGCCGCGGCGTAGTTGGCGAAGGCGCGGGGACCGGCGTCCTCCACGACGCCCACGACCAGCGTGGCGCCCAGGTCCTCGGCGAGGGCGGCGAGCTCGCCCCGCTCCCGCGAGGTCCCCAGGTCGTGGACGTCGACCACGTCCTCGGGCCACACCACCAGGTCGACTGGCCCCTCCACCTCCTCGCTGGCCTCGAGGTGCCGCTCGAACACCTCCCGCTCGTCGGTGTGCCACGCCCGCGTGCCCTGCGGCCCGCCCCCCTGGACGAGGGCGACGCGCCGCTCCTCGCCGGTGGCCGACGAGCGGGGCGCCACGGCCGCCACCGCCAGCGCCGCGGCCACGGCGGCGAGGGCGGCACCGGCAGCCCACCACCGGCGGGCCAGGAGCGCGGCCC
>DASUJB010000064.1:0-3137 GCA_036279475.1 Acidimicrobiales bacterium
CACGACTCGAGCCGTGTGGAGGACATGACGTCCTCGACCGGTGAGGGCACGTCGATCCCGGCGAGGTTGCCGTCGAAGCGGGTGAACGCCGCGCTGCGCCGCCCGGCCAGCAGGGCGGACCCCGCCGCCGTGAGGGCGTCACCGGCGGCGGCCGCCCCGGCCCGGAGGCGGTACTCCTGCTCGGTGGCGGGGAAGGGGGCACGCGTGACCCCGGCGGCGAAGGACGGCACGTGCCGCAGCCACGGCCGGTCCAGCGAGGCGAGCGCCTCGGTGGTGACGGGGTGGCCCGCGAGCTGGGTGGCGACCTCGGCCAGCCAGCGCGACGGCACCCGCTCGTTGCTGGCGCGCAGGTCGCCCCGGGGCAGGCACAGCACGTGCCGGGGGGCGGCGGCGAGGGCGGCGGCGACCCGCCGGTGGTCCCTCCCCACGCGGTCGCGGCGCAACGGCAGCTCGCCCTCGGCCCGCCGGCGCTCGTCGTCGGGGAGGAGGGCGTCGTCACGGACCGGCGCGGGCAGGGAGCCCTCGGCCATGCCCAGCACGACCACGAGGTCGAGGTCGAGGCCGACGGCGAAGGAGAGGGGGGCCACGAGGACGCCCTCCCCGAAGCGACCCACGCGTCCGAGATCGGCGTCGAGCTCCAGCTCCAGGGTGCGCCGGAAGGCGTCGAGGGTCGTCGGGCCGGCGATGCCGTCCAGCGAGGCCAGGCGATCGAGGGCGGCGGCGACCTTCTCCGCCGCTCGCAGCTCCTCCTCCGGCCAGTCGTCCTGGGGGGCGCCCGCCGGCGCACCGGCCGCGGCGGCGACCTGGCCGGCGAGGTGTCGCAGCCAGGCCACGCGCTCGGCCCACGGGGCGGGGCTGGCCTGCGCCGCGCTGATGCCGTCGACGAGGGCCAGGGCCACGTCGCGCAGGCGCCGCACCCGGCCGGCGCGCCGCCGGCGGGCCTGGGTCCAGGCCTCGTCGCGGCCGTCCCCGCCCTCCTCGGCGCGGGCGGCGGCGCGCTCGTGCCCGTCGGCGGCGAGGCGCAGGAGGGCGTCCCAGTCGGTGCGACCGGCCACCACGCCCGCGGCGCGGGCGTCACGCTCCCACGCCGCCACGGGGGCGGATGCCGAGCCGTCGGCCACGCGGGACAGCAGGCCCAGCACGTCGGCACGGCGGTAGTCGTGGTCGGGCAGGGCCAGCAGGTCGAGGAGGGCACCGCCGACGACGGTGGCGGCCAGCGGCCGGACGGCCACGCCGTTGCGGGGGATGCCGGCGGCAGCCAGGTGCTCGTGCAGCAGGCGACCGTAGGGGACGTCGGTCCCGAAGAGCAGGCCGATCCGCTCCAGGGGCGTGCCGGCCCGGGCCGCCTCGAGCACCAGGCGGACCGCCGTGCGGACCTCGTCGTCGGCGTCCGAGGTGCTGACGACGAGGGTGGAGGCGGGGTCGACCGGGAGGGGTGCGGCGACCACCGGTGGGGGGGAGGTGCCGAGGCGGGCCAGCGAGCGGTGCACGTCCCGGTCGGCGTCGTCCCGTCCCGTCGTGCCCACCACGACCGTGCCGGGGAGCCGGGCGGCGAGGCCCGACAGGAGTGCGGCCTGGCGGCGCAGGAGCTCCTGGGGGAGGTGGACGACGAGGTGGCCGACCCCGGCGGCGAGGCGCTCGACCGGCCAGGCCCCGACGGCCTCCAGCGCCGCGGCGCTGAGGTCAGACTCGTCGTACCAGCCGGGGGCCAGGACCTCTCGGGCCCGGTGGCACAGGCGGACGACGTCGTGCGCCCGTCGACCGGCACCGGCCAGGGAGCGCCGCGCGCCGGGCGACAGGTCGGAGAGCTCGGCGTAGGCGGCGACCAGCGCCGCCTCGGTGGCAGGGTGCCGGGCGACGGGGGCGAAGAGGCCGGGGTCCTCGTCGAGGGCGCGCCGGACGGCGGCGGCCACCACCGGGGTGGACACGGGCCGACGGCCGGCGTCGGCCAGCCGGGCCGCCCCCAGCAGCTCGGCGAGGCGGCCCGCGGTGGCGACGGAGACGGCAGCGACGCGGGGGGCCCGGGGGCCGAGGGGTCCCAACGTGCCGCCGGCGAGCAGCCGGCGGCACGTCACGCCCACGTGGTTGGACGGCACGACCACGGTGACCGGTGACAGCGGGTCGCCGCGCTTGGCGGCGGCCACGGCGGCGTGCAGCGCTTCCAGGGCGGGACGTCCGTAGGGGGTGCTGACGACCTGGAAGGGCACGAGCGCCAGGCTAGGCACGAGGTGTGACGGCCAACGGCCACCGGTGCCGGCCACCTCGACCGCCCGGGGCCGGTGCCCGCGACCGGGGTGCGGGGCGCGGCGCCGCCGGTGGCCCGGGAGGGGCCCCGAACCCGGGCCGGCCCCCGCGTCGAGGGACGGGGCGCCCGGTGGCGGCTCAGGGCCCGCCGGTCGCACCACCGGGCTCGTCGGCACGGGCGCTGGCGGCCGCGGTCGGCGGTCCCCCGGCCTCGGGCCCGTCGCCGTCGGCGCCTCCCGACCCGGCCGGCGCGGGGGCGGCCGGGGCCGCCTCGGCCACCGCCCCACCCCGGTCGACGGCCAGTGGCACCTCGCCGTCGATGTGGGGCACCTCGATCTCGACGGTGACCGTGCCGTGCCGCTGCTCGTGGCGCACCACGTTCAGCGTCGAGGCGTAGACGACCAGTCGGGCGCCGATCGCCAGCCAGGCGAGGATGGCGAAGACCACGCCCAGCGACCCGTACAGCGCCGAGGAGGTGCTCACGAGGTGGGGCACGTAGACGCTGCCCACCACCTTGAGGGCCTCGAGCCCGACGGCGCCGGCCACGGCCCCCGGCAGGTGGTCCGACCACGGGACCGACACGTTGGTGAGGCCCCGGAACATCCACAGGAACAGGAGCACGTCGACGCCCACGCCGACCGCCACGGTGGGGACGGTCGCCGGCCCGGGCAGGAGGCGGGCCCCGGCGGTCAGCGCCAGGGAGCCGAGGAAGGCGGTCCCCGCCCCCAGCACCCATCCGAGGTCGATCAGCTTCGCCTTCCACCCGGGGCGGCCCTGGACCTGCCACGTGGCGTCGAGCGCCTGCTCGATGGTGGCCACGACGCCCAGGCTGGCCCAGACGAGGCCGGCGAAGCCCGCCAACGAGGCGGTGCGCCGGCTCCGCTCGGCGGTGT
>DASUJB010000065.1:0-4972 GCA_036279475.1 Acidimicrobiales bacterium
TCGTCGTAGGGGACGCCGCCGCTCGCCCTGGTGGCCACCGTGCGCAGGCCGCGGCGGGCGCACGCGCCCAGAGCCTCGGCGCCCTCGCCGTCACGGGCCACGGACAGCCGCAGGACCGACCCGGCCGACGAGCGCACGCACTTGGGCCCGAAGGGGTCGACCGACCCGTCGCAGAACACGACGGCGCCGGCGCCGGCCGCCTCGGCCGACCGCAGCAACGTGCCGGCGTTGCCGGGATCGGCCACCCCCACCAGCACGAGGGCCAGCGGCCCCGCCTCGCCGAGCGCCTCCTCCGCCGTCCGGTGGGGTAGCCGGACCACGGCGGCGACGCCCTGGGGCGTCACCGCGTCGAGGCTGCGGGCCAGGGCCACGTCGTCGGCCCGGCGGACCGTGGCCCCCGCCGCCGCCGCCCGGTCCAGCAGCTCGCCGGGGCACGAGCCTCCGGCCACGACCTCCTCGACGGTCACCCGTGCCCGGAGCGCCTCTCCCACCAGCGTGGGCCCCTCGACCACGAAGGCGCCCTCCGCCGTGCGCGCGCTGCGGCGCCCCGAGAGGCGCCGCAGTCGTTGCAGGCTGGGATGCCGGGCACCGATGCGGTCGGCCACCGCGGCCACCGGCGCGCGATCAGGCCGGGGTGGGTGCGGCGTCGTCGAGCGCCCGGGTCGCCACCTCGGCCAGGCCCCGGAAGGCGGCCTCGTCGGTCACCGCCAGGTCGGCGAGCACCTTGCGGTCGACCTCGACGCCCGCCAGCCGCAGGCCGGCGACGAAGCGGCTGTAGCTGAGGCCGTTGACCCGGCAGGCGGCGTTGATGCGCTGGATCCACAGGCGACGGAAGTCGCCCTTGCGGGCCCGGCGGTCGCGGTACGCGTACTGCAGGCTGTGCATCACCTGCTCGTTGGCGGCGCGCCGGGAGCGGCTCTTGTTGCCGTAGTAGCCCTTGGCGCGCTCGAGCGTGACGCGACGCTTCTTCTTGGCATGGACGGATCGCTTCACCCGGGCCATGGGAGCTCCTTTCGTCGTTCGGGGAAGGGCGGGCGGGCGACGGCGTCAGCGCCGGCCGAGGAGGCGGGTGATGCGGGCCTGGTCCCCGGAGGACAGGCCCCTCTCGGCGCGGAGGCGGCGCTTCCGGGCCGGGGCCTTCTTCTCGAGGATGTGGTTGGTGTTGATCTGGCGCCGGCGCAGCTTGCCGGTCCCCGTGGTCCTGAAGCGCTTGGCGGCGCCGCGGTGGGTCTTCATCTTGGGCATGGGAGTCCTGTCTGGATGGGCCAGTGGGCGGGGACGGAGGGGGCCGACGGCCCTAGCCGCCGGGTCGGTCCTGCTGGCTCGCCCCGGCGGGCCGACCGGCGGCCACCGCCGACGGGGGAACGGCCGACGGGGCCGGCGGCGCCGGGGGCTCGTCGCCACCGGCTTCGCCGTCGCCCTCCCGAACCTGGCGGCGGGCCCTCTCACTGGCGGCCTGGGCCTTGCGGTCCGGCCCGAGCACCATGGTCATGTTGCGGCCGTCCTGGCGGGGGAAGATCTCCACCTTCCCGACGTGGTCGACGGCGGCGACCACCTCGTCGAGGATCCGCCGCCCGAGCTCGGGGTGGTGCATCTCCCGCCCCCGGAAGGTGAGCGTGACCTTGACCTTGTGGCCGTCCTGGAGGAAGCGCTCCACCTTGCGGGTCTTGGTCTCGAAGTCGCCCTTCGAGATCTTCGGCCGGTACTTCATCTCCTTGACGGAGACGTTGCTGGCCTTGCGCCGGGACTCCTTGGCCTTCTGTGCCGCCTCGTACTTGTACTTGCCGTAATCCATGATCCGGCAGACGGGCGGGTTCGCCTGGGCCGCGACCTCGACCAGGTCGAGATCGGCGGCTCGGGCGATCGACAAGGCCTCGGGAAGGGGCTTGATGCCGATCTGCTGACCGTCCGGACCGACCAGGCGCACCTCGCGGGCACGGATGCGGTCGTTGATCCGGGGCTCGTTGTTCGCCGGCGGGGCTATTGCCACTCGCTCCTCATGGGTGCGCAGAGACCTCCATACGCAGGGTGTGCATCGTCCTGGGCAACCCGGGACCGCCGCCGGAACGACGAACGGACGCCGGGGGAAGCCGACGTCCGCGGTGGGCAGAGCCCGAGCGACAAGTCGAACCCGAACGCACCGCGGTGGCCGGGTGGGGGCCCAGACCCCCGGCGCGCTCAGCGACCGGGACGACCCCGCTTCCCTGAAGTTGTGCCTGGAGGCTACCAGCGGTCCGACGCCCGTTCCACACCTGGTGCCGGTCGGGCGACCCGTGCCCGCACCACAGGCGTGGAGGCCGGGCGCCCCAGGTGTGGAGGCTGGAGCCCTCCGCTACCGTCGGTCCGGTGAGCAGCCTCTGGACACCCTCGGGCGAGCACCCCGTCGACCGGCCCGGTGCCGGCCGCCGACCCGCGGCCGGACCGCCCTCCGGCGAGCCGCCCTCGAGTGGGCCGCCCGGTCCGGGCGCCCCCGGCGCCGACCGGCCGCTCACGCCCGAGGAGCAGGTGGCCGCCGAGGAGTACGCCCGCGAGGTCGAGGCTGCTCGGGACCAGCTCCTCTCGGCGCCGGCGGGCCTCGTCGTCGCCCAGCAGGCCCTCCAGTTCTACGAGCTGGCCGCCCTGCACCTGTCCCAGCCCCAGCCCCGGCTCGACGAGGCCCGCACGGCCATCGACGCCCTCGCCGCCGTGGTCGACGCCCTCGGCCCCCGCCTGGGCCAGGCCGAGCCCACGCTTCGCCAGGCCGTCCACCAGATCCAGCTCGCCTTCGTCGAGGTGTCCCGGGGCAGCGGCGCCGAGGCTGAGGGAGCCGGCCCCGGCACCCCCGCCTGAGCACCGGGCCGCCCGCCACCCCGCCAGCGGGAGGGCGACCGGCGGCTAGAGCGGTGCGACGGCGTCGGCCTCCCACTGCCCGAGGTGGCCGGCCACGATCGAGAAGCGGACCGGCCGGCCGACCGCCACGGTGCGAGACCCGTCGGCGATGGCGGTGCAGTGGAACGGCAGCACGGTGCCGTCCCCGCATCGCACCGTGCCCAGCCCTCGCGCCTCGTCGAAGCTGTCCACCGTCCCCGTGTGCAGGGTGAACGGCTCGACCGGCATCAGTGCACGATCTTCGAGAGGGGGAGCTCGATGATGTCGGTGGCGCCGGCGTCCTTGAGCGCCGGGATGAGGGTGTTGACCTCCCCCTTGGCCACCACCGTCTCCACCGCGAAGCCCGACCGGCCGAACAGCTCCGACACGGTGGGGGCCTTCATCGACGGCACCAGCCCGATGACGGTGTCCAGGTGCGCCGGGGCGACGTTGAGCTTCACCAGCACCTTGCCCCGGGCCTCGAGCGCCCCGTCGAGCAGCACCTTGATCTGCTCCATGGCGTGCCGGCGCTCGGGATCGGCGTGGGCGGCGGGGTTGGCGATGAGGGCCGTGAAGCTGGGCATCACCTCGCCGACGACCTTCAGCCCCGCCGCCCGCAGCGCCCGACCGGTCTCGGTCCCGTCCACCACGGCGTCGACGATGTCGGGCACCTTGGCCTCGGTGGCGCCGTAGGACAGGCGCACGTCGGCCCGCACGCCCCGCTCGGCGAGGAACCGGCGGGTGAGGGCCGGGTACTCGGTCGACACCCTCACGCCGTCGGGAAGGTCCTCGACCTTGTCCCACGGCGAGTCCTCGGGCACCGCCACGACGATGCGGAACGGGTTCGACGACGCCTTCGAGTACCGGAGCTCTCCGAGGGTCACGACGGTGCTGGCCGTCTCCTCGACCCAGTCCCGCCCGGCGATGCCCAGGTCGAACAGGCCGTCGGCCACGTACAGGGGGATCTCCTGCGGCCGCAGGATGCGCACCTCGTCGACCCGGGGATCGGCGATGGACGCCTTGTAGTCGACGCTGGACGAGCGGTGGACGGCGAGGTCCGCCGCCTCGAACAGGTCGAGCGTCGCCCGCTCGAGCGAACCCTTGGGGAGGACGAGCTTCAGCACGTCGGACGAGGGTAGGCGCCGGCACCGCCGAGGGGGCAACCGGCGCCCGGCGCCCGGCGCCCGCCCCTGGCGCGCTCAGCGGGGGGCGTACCGGCGGGCGATGCCCGCCATCTCCACGGCCACGGCGGCGGCCTCCTCGCCCACGTTGTGGCCCCCCGGGCCCTCCGAGCGGGCCCGGGCCTGGGCATCGTCCTCGGTGGTGAGCACCCCGAACGCCACGGGGACGCCCGTGGCGAGCTGCACCTGCTGGACGCCGGCGGCGCACTCGCCCGCCACCAGCTCGTAGTGCGTCGTCTCCCCCCGGATCACCGCCCCGATGCAGATCACGGCGTCGACCCGTCCCGAGGTGGCGAGGGCCCGGGCCCCGAAGGGGATCTCGAACGAACCGGGCACGGTCACCTCGACCACGTCGTCGGCTGCCACCCCGAGCTGCTTCAGCCCCCGCTCGACGCCCTCGGCCAGGCGCGCCACCACGCCGCCGTTCCATCGGGCCCGGACCACCCCGATGCGCAGGCCCGTGGCGTCGAGGCCGTCGGGCGCCGCTGCCCGGTCCTGCCCCGCCGTCACCTCACGCCTCCGGCCCGGGGCCGGCCCCCCGGGCCACCGGCCGGGTCGATCGCCGGCCCGCCGCGCCGGCCGACGGCTCAGAGCACATCGTCGAGCCCGTCCAGGAGGTGGCCCATGCGCTCGCGCTTCGTACGCAGGTAGGCGATGTTCTCGGGGTTGGGCGCGGTCACCAGGGGGACCCGATCGGTGATCTTCAGCCCGAACCCCTCCAGCCCGCCCCGCTTGGCCGGGTTGTTGGTGAGGGTGCGCATCGTGGTGATGCCCAGGTCGACCAGGATCTGGGCACCGATGCCGTACTCGCGGCTGTCCACCGGCATGCCCAGCGCCAGGTTGGCGTCGACCGTGTCGTGGCCCTGCTCCTGCAGGGCGTAGGCCTGCAGCTTGTGCCCGATGCCGATGCCGCGCCCCTCGTGGCCCCGGAGGTAGACCACCAC
>DASUJB010000066.1:0-12039 GCA_036279475.1 Acidimicrobiales bacterium
CCCGGCGACGGTGGCGGCGGTGGCCGGCGTGGAGCACCGGTTCCTGCGCACGACCCGCCACCCGGCGGCCACGGTGGTGCCCGGGGCCACCTCGTTCGACGACCTGTACGAGCGGGCGGGTCGCATCGAGGACGTGTACTCGGGCATCGTCGACGCCGTCGCCGCCGCCGCGGTGGCGCACGGCGAGGTGCTCTACGCCGTGCCGGGATCCCCGGTGGTGGCCGAGCGCACCGTCGAGCTGCTGGCAGCCGACGGGAGGGTAGTGGTCGACCTGGTACCGGCCCTGTCCTTCGTCGACCTGGCGTGGGTGCGGCTCGGCCTCGACCCCCTGGAGGCGGGCGTGCGCCTGGTCGACGGCCACCGGTTCGCCGTCGAGGCGGCGGGAGAGCGCGGTCCCCTCCTCGTCGGCCAGTGCGACCGCCCCGACGTGCTGGCCGAGGTCAAGCTGGCGGTGGGCGACGTGGTGGACGCCCTGCCCTCCGGGCCGGCGCCGACCGTGGTGGTGCTGCAGCGCCTGGGGCTGCCCGACGAGCACGTGGCCGAGGTCCCCTGGCACGCCCTCGACCGGGTCGAGCCGGACCACCTCACGTCCGTGTACCTGCCGTCCCTGGGGTCGCCCGTCGCCGGCGAGGTGGCCGCCTTCGCCGCCGTCGTGCGCCGGCTGCGGGCCGAGTGCCCGTGGGACCGCCGGCAGACCCACCAGAGCCTGCGCCGCCACCTGCTGGAGGAGGCCTACGAGGTGCTGGAGGCCATCGACCACCTCGACGTCGAGGGCGGCGAGGGGTTCGACGACCTCGAGGAGGAGCTGGGCGACCTGCTCTTCCAGGTGGTGCTGCACGCCACCCTGGCCGCCGAGGAGGGGCGGTTCACCCTGGCCGACGTGGCCCGCGGGGTGGGCAGCAAGCTGATCGGCCGCCACCCGCACGTCTTCGGGGACGCCGGCACCGCCGACGCCGAGGAGGTCGCCGCCCGCTGGGAGGACCTGAAGAAGGCGGAGAAGGGCCGGGCCAGCGTGATGGACGGCATCCCGCCCGCCCTCCCCGCCCTCCTGCTGGCCTCGAAGGTCCAGGGGAAGGTCGCCTCGCAAGGCGACGACTGGCGGCGCCACGCCCCGGCCGGCGGCCCCGGCCGGCGCCTGCTCGACCTGGTCGACGAGGTGCGGGCGGCGGGCGAGGACGCCGAGACCGAGGCGCGGGTGGCGGCCGAGGAGGTCCGCGACCGGTACCGCGCCGCGGAGCTGGCGGCCAGCGAGGGTGGTGCCGGGCGGCCGCCCGGCGACGGGGATGCTCCCCGGGGGACCGGCCACCACCAGTAACGTGTCCGACATCGGCGACGGGAGTCACGCAGGAATGTCGAGCATCGAGCACGTCCTGGGCCGTGAGGTCCTCGATTCGCGGGGCAACCCCACCGTGGAGGTCGACGTGTACCTGGCGTCGGGGGCGGAGGGGCGGGCCATCGTGCCGTCGGGGGCGTCGACCGGGCGCTTCGAGGCGGTCGAGCTGCGAGACGGTGGCCCCCGCTACGGCGGCAAGGGCGTCCAGGGTGCCGTCGACCACGTGAACGGGGAGATCCGCGAGGCGCTGGTGGGCTTCGACGCCCTCGACCAGCGCGACGTCGACGCCCAGATGATCGACCTGGACGGCACGGACAGCAAGGCCAGGCTGGGCGCCAACGCCATCCTGGGCGTGTCCCTGGCCGTGGCCCGGGCGGCCGCCGCCGAGGTGGGCATGCCCCTGTTCCGCTACGTCGGCGGCCCCAACGCCCACGTGCTGCCGGTGCCGATGATGAACGTGCTCAACGGCGGGGTCCACGCCGACAACAACGTCGACTTCCAGGAGTTCATGATCGTGCCCGTGGGCGCGGCCAGCTTCCGGGAGGCGCTGAGGTGGGGTGTCGAGACCTACCACGCCCTGCGGTCCGTGGCGGCGGGGCGGGGCCTGTCGACCGCCGTGGGGGACGAGGGCGGCTTCGCGCCCGACCTCGGCTCCAACGAGGAGGCGCTGGCTCTGCTGGTCGAGGCGGTCGAGAAGGCGGGCCTCGTGCCCGGCGACGACGTGGCCCTGGCCATGGACGTCGCCTCCACCGAGCTGTTCGCCGACGGTCGCTACGTGCTGGCCGCCGACGATCGCCGGCTGTCGCCGTCGGAGATGGTGGCGCTCCTCGCCGAGCTGTGCGCCACGTACCCCATCGTCTCGATAGAGGACGGCTGCGCCGAGGAGGACTGGGAGGGGTGGGGGGAGCTGACCGCCACCCTGGGGGACCGGGTCCAGCTCGTGGGGGACGACCTCTTCGTCACCAACGTCGAGCGCCTGCGGCGGGGCGTCACCAGCGGGGTGGCCAACAGCATCCTGGTGAAGGTCAACCAGATCGGCACCCTCACCGAGACGCTCGACGCCGTGGCCCTGGCCACGCGCTCGGGCTACACGTCGGTGCTGTCGCACCGGTCGGGCGAGACCGAGGACACCACCAGCGCCGACCTGGCCGTGGCCACGAACTGCGGGCCGATCAAGGCGGGGGCACCGGCTCGCAGCGACCGCGTGGCCAAGCTCAACCAGCTCCTGCGCATCGAGGAGCTCCTCGACGAGCAGGCCGCGTTCCGGGGCCGGGCGGCGCTGGCGTGCCAGGGCGGCGTGACGTGAGCGAGGGCGCAGCGCGGTGAGCGAGGGCGACGACCGGCGGGGTCGCCGCCAGGAGCGAGCGGCCGGGACCCGTCCGCGCCCGCGGCGCATCCCGGGGGCACCGGGAGCGGTCCTGCTGGTTCCCACCCTGACCGACGTGGGCGAGGACCCCGCCGACCGCCGACGGCGGCGGAGCACCGGGGTGCCGGCCGCCGTCACCCCCCTCCCGCCGCGCCCGGGCCAGGGCTCGACCCCTCGCGACCTGGTGGCGGGGGACGAGGGCGCCCCCGGGGCCGGTCGGGGCCGCCCGCCCCTCGAGGTGGCGGGCGGGCCGGGCGAGGGCCGGCGGGCCTGGCCCGGCGGCGCCTGGCGCGCCCCGGACCTCGCGCGCCTGCTCCCCTCCGATCCCGAGGAGAGAGCCGAGCAGGTGGCTCGCCTCCGCCGCGTCGGCGTCCGGGTGGGGGCGGTGGCCGTGGCGCTGGCCCTCGTGTACACGGTGTTCCCGGTGAGGATGGCGCTCGACCTGCGGGCGTCCGAGCACCGCGCCCGCGAGCGCCAGGCCGCCTTCTCCCGGGAGATCGACCTCCTCGAGGACGAGGCGCGCGACCTGCGCACCGACGAGCGGGTCGAGGAGGAGGCGCGGTCCCTGGGCTTGGTGTACCCGGGCGAGGAGTCCTACGGCATCTACCCCGCGCCGCGGTCGCCGGCTCCCCGCGCCCCCTCGACGACGGCGACGACCTCCACGACGACGCCGCCCGGCTGAGCGGTGGGTCAGACGGTGGCGGCCACGCGTCGCCTGGCGGCGTCCTCGTCGCGGTGGCGGGCCTGGCGCTCGCCGGCCTTGCCGATCCGGTGGATGCGGGTGACGAGGGCGTCGCGCGCCCGCTCGGCCTCGGCGGTGAGGCCGGTCAGCTCCTCGACCCGCCAGTGCCGCAGCACGACGGGGGCGAGGATCTGGTCGTGGTGGACCTTGAAGTCGTAGATGCCGGCCCGGGCGATGGCCCGGGCGTGGGCGTCGAAGTCGACGATGCCGGTCCCGGGCATGCTGAACTCCCGCACCTGCTTCTCCATGGCGATCACCATGCCCGAGGGGTCGAGCTCGAGGGCGGTGGTGGACAGGTCGCGGTAGAAGAGGTGGTGGCGGTTCTCGTCGGAGGCCACGCGCTTCATGACCTCGTACCCCACGGGGTCGTCGATGACCTTGCCGGTGTTGAGGTGGGAGATGCGGGTGGCCAGCTCCTGGAGGGCCACGTAGACGAGGCCCTCCTGGGGGGTGGGAGGGTGGGGGACCTGGCCGCTGGTCACCTGGGCCATGCGGGCCCGCTCGAGCGCCACGGGATCGAGGGCCCGCGTGACGGTCAGGTAGTCGCGGATGACGATCGAGTGGCGCCCCTCCTCGGCCGTCCAGCGCCGGTTCCACTCGCCCCAGGCCGAGTCCCGTCCGAACATCGACTCCACGGTGCGCACGTAGTAGGGGAGGTTGTCCTCGGTGAGGAGGTTGATGAACAGGCTCGACCGCACCTCGTCGGGGAGGTGGGCATCGGCGGGGGACCACTCGTAGCCTGGCTCGAAGTCCTGCCCGCGGCTGTAGGGCACCAGCTGGTGCGGGAACCACTCCTTGGCCACGGCGAGGTGGTGGTCGAGCAGCCGGGCGGTGACGGGCTCGAGCTCGACGAGGAAGGTGTCAGCAGGCATGGTGTCGACAGGCACGGGCCAACCCTACCGACCAGTAGGTAGACGAAGCGAGTGCACGTGACCGAAGTCTCACCGTGGCGACGCTCGGGGTGGCGGTCAGGCTGCCGGCCATGACGAGCTCGACGGCACCGGTCCCCGACGTGCCGGCGGTCGAGCGGCTGCTCGGTCGGCCGGCCCGTGGCCGCTTCGTGGTCGTCGTCCGCCACGCCGACGGGAGCCCCCTCGTCATCCGCAACGACCCGCTCCTCGACGACGGCACCCCCATGCCCACCCGCTACTGGCTCGTGGGCGAGCCCGAGCGCCGCCTGGTCGCCGCCCTGGAGAGCGAGGGAGGCGTGGCCCGAGCCCAGGCCGAGGTGGACCCGGCCGAGCTGGCGGCCGCGCACGCCCGCTACGCGGCCGAGCGCGACCGCGCCCTCGCTCCCGGGCACGCCGGCCTGCGGCCCTCCGGGGGCGTGGCCGGCACGCGGGTCGGGGTGAAGTGCCTCCACGCCCACTACGCGTGGTACCTGGCCGGGGGGGACGACCCGGTGGGGCGGTGGGTCGCCCGCCGGCTCCCCGCCGCCCCCGGGGACCGGTAGGTTCCTGGGATGAGCGAGCTGCCGGCCGTCGCCTCGATCGACATGGGCACCAACTCCACTCGCCTGCTGGTGGCTCGGCCCGGGCCCGGCGGCCGGCTCGAGGTGCTCGACCGCCGGAGCACCATCACCCGCCTCGGCCAGGGGGTGGAGGCCACCGGCCGCCTGGCCGACGAGGCCGTCGAGCGCACGTTGAGCACCCTGCGTGGCTACCGGGTCGTCCTGGACCGGTACGGCGTGACCCGGGTGCGGGCGGCCGCCACGTCGGCCGCCCGCGACGCCGCCAACCGCGACGAGCTCTTCGACGCCGTCGAGCACGTCCTCGGGGTCCGTCCCGAGCTGCTGTCGGGCGACGAGGAGGGCAGGTTGTCCTTCCTGGGGGCCACCGGCGACCTCGACCCCCGGCTCGGGCCGTTCGTCGTCGTGGACATCGGCGGCGGCTCGACCGAGTTCATCGTGGGCACCGGGGCGGTCGAGGGCGTGATGTCGGTCGACGTGGGTTGCGTCCGGCTCACCGAGAAGTTCCTCCTCCACGATCCGCCCCTGCCCGAGGAGCTGACCGCCTGCCTCAGCCTCACCGACGCCTACCTGGAGGACGTCCGGCGCGAGCTCCCCGCCGTGGCCGACGCCCGGACGCTGGTGGGCCTGGCCGGCACGATCACCACCGTGGCCGCCGTCGAGATCGGCCTGGCCGCCTACGACCGGGACGCCATCCACCACTTCGTCCTCACCCGCGACGCGGTCGAGGACGTCTTCCGCACCCTGGCCACCGAGCGGCTCGACGACCGCCGGCACAACCCCGGGTTGGAGCCGGCTCGGGCCGACGTGATCGTGGGGGGCTGCTGCGTGCTGGTGGCGGTCATGCGGCGGTTGGGGTTCGACGAGATGGTGGTGTCGGAGGCCGACATCCTCGACGGCCTCGCCCTCGGCCTGATCGAGTAGGAGGGCGTGGCGCCGCGTCGCTACCGTCGGGCCCGCATGCCGCTCACCGACCGGGTCCTGATGGGTCCCGGACCCTGCAACCCGTACCCCGAGGCGGTCGAGGCCCTGGGCCACCCCATGCTGGGGCACCTCGACCCCGAGTTCGTCGCCCTCCTCGACGAGACCTGCGACCGCCTCCGCACGGTGTTCCGGACCGCCAACCCCATGACGCTGCCCGTCTCGGGGACCGGCTCGGCCGGCATGGAGGCCGCCTTCGTCAACCTCGTCTCGCCGGGCGACCCCGTGGTCGTGGGGGTCAACGGCGTGTTCGGGGCCCGGATGTGCGACGTGGCCGAGCGGTGCGGCGCCGAGGTCGTGCGGGTCGAGGTCCCCTGGGGCCGGCCGGTCGACCCCGACGCCCTCCTGGCCGCCCACCCGTCGCCTCGCATCATCGCCGTCGTCCACGCCGAGACGTCCACCGGGGTCCGGTCGGACATCGCCCCCCTGGGCGCGGGCAAGGGCGACGCCCTGCTGCTGGTGGACTGCGTCACCAGCCTCGGCGGCATCGAGGTCGACGTCGACGGGTGGGGGGTCGACGTCGCCTACGCGGGCACGCAGAAGTGCCTGGGCGTGCCCCCGGGCCTGGCCCCCCTCACGGTCAGCGAGCGGGCCCGCCGGCGGCTCGTCGACCGCTGCCCCAGCTGGTACCTCGACCTCCGCATGATCGGGCGGTACACGGGCCCGGCCACCGGCACCCGCACCTACCACCACACCGCTCCGGTGTCGATGGTCACGTCCCTCCACGCCGGGCTGGGGGCGCTGCTCGCCGAGGGCCTCGACCACGCCGTGGCCCGCCACGCCGACTGCGGCCGCGCCCTGCAGGAGGGGCTGGCGGCGCTGGGCTTCGAGCCGGTCGCCGCCGAAGGTCACCGCCTGCCCCAGCTGAGCAGCGTGTGGCTCCCCGAGGGCCTCGACGACGCCAAGGCCCGCGCCACCCTGCTCGACCGCTACGGCATCGAGGTGGGCGGTGGCCTCGGCGAGCTCGCGGGCCGGGCGTGGCGCGTCGGTTGCATGGGCCACACGGCGCGGCCTCGCAACGTCGCGCTGCTGCTCGGCGCCCTCTCGGAGGTGCTGGCGGACCGATGACCACCCGGCTGAGCGGGCGCCGCGTCCGTCTGCGCCCGCTGACCCCGGCCGACTTCGCGGCGTGGCAGGAGGTCCGCCGGCGCAACGACGCCTGGCTCACCCCGTGGGAGCCGGCCCGGAACCCGACGATGCCCGACGTGGTGGAGTCCCAGCAGGCCTTCACCATGCGGTGCAACGCCCGCGAGCGCGAGCGCCAGCTGGGCACCGGCTTCGGCTTCGGCATCTTCGTGCCCACCCGGCCCGAGCACCGCCGCAGCCGGGAGCTGCTGGCCGGCGAGATCAACATCTCGTCGCTGCAGAGGGGCCCGTTGCAGTCCGCCTACGTCGGCTACTGGATCGACCAGGCCCAGGCCGGGAACGGCTACGTGCCCGAGGCCCTGGTGGTCGTGGCCCGCTTCGCCTTCGAGCAGCTCGGCCTCCACCGCATCCAGGTGTCGATCATCCCCCGCAACCACCGCAGCCGCCGGGTCGTCGAGAAGTTGAAGCTGCGCGACGAGGGCATCGCCCAGCGCTACCTCGAGATCAACGGCGTCTGGGAGGACCACGTCCGCTACGCGCTCACGGCCGAGGAGTGGGAGGAGCGCCGGGACGAGCTCACCGGCGCGTGGCTGGCGTGAGCGCCCGCCGGCTGGGGCACCGGGTGCGCCACCTGCCACGCCGGGCCCGGGCGGCGCTGGGGCTGGCCGTGGTGCTGCTGGTGGTGGTGGGCGCGGTGGGCGCCACGGCCATCGGCGGCGGGGGAGGCGGGACGGCCGGCACGCCCGGCGACCGGGGCACCGGTTCCGTCGACGGCCGGATGCCGTCGACCACGCTGGCCACCGGCGACCTCGACATCGCCTCGCCCGAGGGCTGGCAGCCCGTGCCCCTCCCCTCGCTCGGGGTGGGCCTGGCCGTGCCACCGGGGTGGGAGGCGGTGGTGCTGTCGCCCGAGGGCCTGGCGGCGCTGGCGCGGGCCACCCCCGCCGTGCCCGGCTTCGTCCAGGACGCCAACGCCGCGGCCGCCGACCGGGCGCTGGTCTACGCGGCCGGCCAGGACGCCGAGGGACGAGTCAGCGACGCCCTGGTGCGGGCCGCCCTCCGGACCGGCGTCACCGACGTGGCGGGGCTCCGGCGCTACGCCCGCACGCTGGCGGCGTCGGCCGGCCGGACCGATCCCACCGTCGAGGGGGTGGAGGGCGCCGACCGTCCCACCGTGCGGATGGACTTCGAGGTGGGCGCGGGCCGCGACGAGCGGGCCCGGGGGAGCGAGGTGCTCGTGCTCGGCCCCCGGGACATCGTGTGGTCCCTGGTGGTCACCTCGGAGGACACCGACCTCCACGACGACCTCGTGGCGTCGATCGCCCGCACCCTCACCTTCGCCGACCGGGGCCGCTAGCCACCGGAGCCGATGCGCCGGCGCGTGGCGGCCAGCCGCTCCTGGAAGGCGGGCTGGCCGATGGTCTCCACCTGGGGGCCCAGCTCCCGCTCGACGGCGGCGGCGTGGTCGTCGAGGGATCGCACGTCCACCATGGTGGCGCGGATCAGCTCGACCAGCTGCCGCGGGGCGGACGCCGCCACGCCGGCCATCTCCCGGCACGTGGCCACCAGGTCGCCGTCCTCGACGCACGAGAGGGCCAGCCCGGTGGCGGCGGCGGCCGGGCCGTCGAGGACCCGGCCGAACAGCACCATGGCCGTGGCCAGCTGGGGCCCGACCCGGCGCTGGAGCATCCACGTGTGCCCGCCTCCAGGGTGCAGGCCGAGCTGGAGGAAGCGGGTGTCGAAGCGGGCCGACCGCCCGGCCACGATCACGTCGCAGGCCAGCGCCAGGTTCACCCCCGCCCCCACCGCGGCTCCGTTGACGGCGGCGATGCTGGGGAGGGGAGAGCGGGCGATGCGCAGGAACCCCTCGTAGATGCGCAGGAGGCCGTCACGTTGGCTGGACCCGAGGTGGGACAGGTCGGCGCCGGCGCAGAACGCCGGCGGTGCGCCGGTGACGACCATGGCCCGGACCTCGGGATCGGCCTCGACGGCGTCCACGGCCGCCACGATCTCGTGGACCATGGGGAGCGTCAGGGCGTTGCGCCGGCCGCCGGCGTCCAGCGTCAGCAGGGCCACGCCGCCGGCGATGTCGGTCTGGACCTCGGACATGGGCGGCAGTCTCGCGCCGGCGCTGCCCGGTCCGTTACATTCCAGTCGCCGCTGTGCGGCGGACGGCCCCGCCCCGGTCCGCCGTGGGGGCACCCTCGCCGCTCGCTCCTGGGGATCGATCGTTGCACCGCACCCGACGCACCCTGATCGCCGTCGCCGTCGCCGTCGCCGTCGCCGTCGCCGTCGTCTTCGGGACGGCGGCCGCACCACTGGCCGTGGTCGAGGGGGCCGGAGCCCAGGAGGCGCCGGCGGGGGGGGACGGCGACTCGCAGGCGCTCGTGTCCCTCGATGTCGACGTGCTGCGATCGGACGACAAGGCCGTGGGGGCCACGCTCGCCGAGGTGCGGGCCAACGTCGAGCAGCAGCGGGCGGCGCTGCGGGGGGCGCAGGACGCCCTGGCCGGCGCCCAGGACGCGCTGGCCGCCGCCGAGGCGGCGCTGGCCGACACGCGCAAGCGCCTGGACGCCGTGTCGGTGGACACCGACCTGGTCGTGGTCGACGCCTTCATGAGCCCGCCCTACGAGGACGCCTGGGAGTCGCTGGTGTCCGACTCGTTGATGGACCTCACGGTGAAGCAGTGGATCCTCGACCGCAAGGCCGACGCCGAGGCCGCCGCCCTCGACAGGTACGCCGCGGCGCACGCCCAGCTGGAGGCCGAGGAGGGCAAGCGCCGGGCGGCGGCCGAGGCGGCCGAGGCGGCGGCGGCCGAGGCCGAGGAGGCCCTGGCCGACGTCGAGGCGGCCACCGGCCAGGAGGCCCGCTTCGCCCTGGAGATCGACCGTCGGATCGACCGCAACCTCGCCGAGGCCGACGCCCTCGAGGCCATCGACCCTGCCCTGGCCGCCCAGATCCGGGCCCGGGAGGGAGAGCTGGCGGCGATGCTGGACGAGCTGGACGACGAGGTCCAGGCCGAGCGGGCTCGGGCCCGGGCCGCCGATCTGGCCGCCCAGGCCGACAGCGTCCGCTACCGCAAGGGGATCAAGCCGGTGCCGGGAGGCGTGGCGGTGGTGGCGTGCCCGAGCGGCGGCAGCATCGAGGTGGCGGGGGACATCTCCCGCTCGGTGGAGCGCCTGATGGCCGACGCCGCCGACGACGGCATCACGCTGTGCGGGTTCGGCTACCGCGACCCGGCCGACCAGGTGGCCGTGCGCCGCGCCAACTGCGGCACCTCGGACTACGCCGTCTACGAGGCGCCGTCGTCCTACTGCTCGCCGCCCACCGCCCGGCCGGGCACCTCGATGCACGAGCAGGGCCTGGCCATCGACTTCACCTCGGGGGGGGAGTCGACCATCAGCTCGGGGTCGGCTGCCTACGGCTGGATGAGCGACCACGCGGCCGACTACGGCCTCTACAACCTCCCGGGCGAGCCCTGGCACTGGTCCGTCGACGGCAAGTGAGCCGTTGAGCCAGGGGCGCCAGCTCGCTGCGCGTCCGTGACATCACAGCGCGTGTTCGTTAAGTTCCGCGGCACCTCTCCCCGCCGGGCGGCGGCCCGGCAACGTCGTCGCAGGAGCCGATCCAGTGAGCAGGAACCGTCCCTGTCCTTGGCATGCCGTGGTCAGGCCCGTGGTGGCCGCCGGCGTGGCCGTCGCCCTCCTCGCCCCCGACGCCACCGCGGCGCAACCGCCCGACCCGGCGCGGACCGAGCGCCGCCTCGAGGGGGTGCGGGCCCGGAGCGGCCAGGTCGCCCTCGAGGTCGACGCCCTCCGGGCGGAGGAGTCCGACGTGCGGGCGGCGATCACGTCGCTGGAGGGGAACGTCGCCACCCAGCAGGGTGAGCTCGACGAGGCCGAGCGGGCGGAGGTCGTGGCCGAAGCGGAGTCGGCCGCGGCGGCCGACGACGTGGTGGCGGCTCGGGCCCGCATCGAGGCCCTCGAGCGACAGGCCGATGCCGTGCTGGTCGAGGCGTTCGTGAACCCGCCGTCGGACAGCGCCCTCGAGGGCCTGGCGGCCGACACGCTGTCGGACGTGGTGGTCCAACAGGCCCTCACCGACATCCAGGCCGACGCCGACGCCGACGCCCTCGACCGGCTGGAGCGGGCCCGGGAGGACCTGGAGGCGAAGCAGGCCGAGAAGCGGGCGGCGGCCGACGACGCGGCGGCGAGGCGCCGCGAGGCCGACGCCGCCCTCGCCGACGTGGCCAACGCCCTGGTGCAGCAGCGGTCCTTCGGCGCCGACGTCGAGGAGCGCCTGGACGCGCGGCTGGCCGAGGCCCAGTCGCTGCGCACGTTCGACGTCCAGCTGGCGGAGCAGCTCGAGCGGGAGGAGGCCGAGGTGGCGAGGCGCTGGCGGGAGGCGCAGGCCGCGGCCGCCCGCCATGTGGCGGCCGAGGCGGCCTCCCGTGCCGCGGCGGCGGCGAGGGCGGAGGAAGCCCGGAGGGCCGAGGCGGAGGCAGCGGCTCGGCGGGCCGAGGAGCCGGCAGAGCCTGCTCCGCCGCCGGTGACCGCGCCCCCCGTGACGGCGCCGCCGACGACCGCGCCCCCCGTGACCGCGCCGCCGGTGACCGCGCCGCCGGTGACCGCGCCGCCGCCGGACCCGCCCGTCGCCGGAGGCGGTGGCGGCTGGCCGGCACCCTCGGCCGTCGCCCCGGCACCGGGCGGCCTGGCCACCGTGAGCTGCCCGTACGGCGGCTCGATCCAGGTGGCGGCCAGCATCGCCGGGAACCTGCGGGCGCTGCTCGACCGGGCGGCCGCCCAGGGCGTGTCGCTGTGCGCCAGCAGCGGGTGGCGGAGCCCCGACAACCAGGTGCGGCTGCGCCGGCAGAACTGCGGTACGTCGACCTACGCCATCTACCAGATGCCGTCGTCGTCCTGCAATCCTCCCACGGCCCGGCCCGGGTCGTCGCTCCACGAGCGGGGCCTGGCCGTCGACTTCAGCTGCAACGGCGGAGGCGCCGTCCGCCGCGGCAACTCGTGCTGGGCCTTCCTCGCCGCCAACGCCCCCGGGCACGGCCT
>DASUJB010000067.1:0-16200 GCA_036279475.1 Acidimicrobiales bacterium
CTCGAGCACGGCCAGCCCGGCGGCGACGGCGGCGGCGTCCAGGCCCGACCGCTCGGTCAGGGCGGCCGCGGTGGCGGGACCGGTCGTGTCCAGGTGGCCGCGCAGCACCGCCGCCGCCACCCGCTCGGGCGGGTGGGCCGCGGCGGCAGCCCCGGTGACCACGACCGCCGCCGCGGCCGCGCTCTCCGTGGCCCACCAGAGCTCGCCGCCTGGCGTCGCCCCCCCGGCGCCGGTGGGGCGACCCGACCGGGCCCGGCCCCGGGCCACCAGCTCGTCGAACAGGGGGCGCCACTCCGCCCGGGCCGGGGACACGACGAGGCCGAGCAGCAGGTCGTGGAGCTCGTCCGGTGTGCGGGGCTCGGGCGCGACCTCGTCCGCCACGCGGGCGACCGCGCCGGGGTCGAGGCGACCGATGGTCCCCAGGTCCACCGGCAGGCCCCGGCGGAGCGGCACGGCGTTGGTGCGGCGGTCCTGGATCTCGGCATCGTCGAGGAAGGCGTAGGGCCTGGCCGTCAGGATCTCATGGCTGAGCGCCGAGGCCTCGGTGGTGTCGCGGACGTGGGCCCGGACCCGGCCCTCCCGCAGCCCGGCCAGCAGGGCGGTGAGCCCGTCGACGTCGAGGCCCTCGGTCATGGTGTCGTGCATCGTCTGCCGCACGAGGGGGTGGTCGGGGATCTCGATGGGCCCGGCCACGTTCTCCTGGCAGGCGGCGGCCTGGGGGAAGAGGGCGGCGAGCAGGTCGTCGGACTCCATGCGCTGGATGGGCGGTGGGTTGCGGTGACCACCCCGGTAGCGCAGCACCACCAGGGCCCGGTTGAGGTTCCAGCGCCACCGGCTCTGGAACATGGGCGACGGCGGCGACAGGACGGCCTGCTCGAGCACGCCCCGCACGGTGCCCGGGTGCAGGAAGTGGGGCACGTCGGCCAGCGGGAAGCTGTGGTGCGGCCCGAGGGACAGCACGACGGCGTCGTCGTTGGCGGCCGCCTGCAGCTCGAAGTCGAAGGTCACGCAGAAGCGCTTCCTCAGGGCCAGCCCCAGCGCCCGGTTGACGCGGCTGCCGTGGGGCGAGTGCACCACGAGGTGCATGCCCTCGGCCTCGTCGAAGAACCGCTCGAAGACCAGGTCGTCCTGGGTGGGCACCAGGCCCAGCACCGCCCGGCCGGCGGCCAGGTAGTCGACGACCTGGCGGACGGCGGCGTCGCCGAGGGGGGCCGCTCCCGCCAGCCAGGCCCGGGCACCGTCGGCGTCGCCCACGGCCAGGTGGCCGTCGACGGTGGCCCGCAGGTCCGACACCTGGCGGGAGAGCTCGGCCGTGCGACCCGGGGCCTCGCCCATCCAGAAGGGGATGGTGGGCGGCCTGCCGTCGGCGTCCACCACCCGCACGACGCCCGCTCCGACCTGGCGGATCTGCCAGGAGTGGCTGCCGAGCAGGAAGATGTCGCCTGCCATCGACTCGACCGCCCAGTCCTCGTTGACCGTGCCCACGAACAGGTCGTCGGGCTCGAGGACGACCCGGTAGTCGCCCACCTCCGGGATGGCGCCCCCGGACGTCAACGCCGCCAGCCGGGCCGAGCGCCGGGGCCTGACCTCGCCGTTCACCCCATCGAGGTGCAGGTAGGCGGCCCGGCGGCCCCGGCCGGTGGCGATGCCGTGGCCGACGACCCCGACCACCTCGTCGAAGGTGGCGCGGGGCAGGTGGCGGTAGGGGTGGGCCCGCCGCACCAGGGCGTAGAGGTCGTCGAGGCGCCAACCGGGGCCCTCGCCGGCGGTCCCGCCCGGCCCGCTCCCGGCTGCCGCCACCTCGGCCACGATCTGCTGGGCGAGGATGTCGAGGGGCGCCTCGGGGGGCACCACCGCGTCGAGCAGCCCCTGCTCCACGGCCACCAGCAGGGCGGCGCTCTCGACCAGCTCGTCCCGGGTGAGCGGGAACAGGCGACCCTCGGGGACCCCGTGCAGGCTGTGGTTGGCCCGGCCCACCCGTTGCAGGAAGGTGGAGATGCTCCGGGGCGAGCCGATCTGGCACACCAGCTCGACGGGCCCGACGTCGATGCCGAGCTCGAGCGAGGCGGTGGCCACCAGGGCCCGCAGCTCACCGGCCCGCAGGCGGCCCTCGACCCGGGCGCGCCGGTCCTTGGACAGGGAGCCGTGGTGGGCGGCGACCACGTCGTCACCCAGCCGCTCCGCCAGCTGGTGGGCCAACCGCTCGGCCAGGCGGCGGGTGTTCACGAACACCAACGTCGTGCGGTGACCGGTGACCAGCTCGGCCAGGCGGTCGACCACGTCACCCACCTGCTCCCCGGTGGCGACCGCCTCGAGCTCGCCCTGGGGGAGCTCGAGGGACAGTTCCCGCCGCCGGGCGTGACCCGTGTCGACGACGGCGCAGGGCTCGGGCGCCCCGCCGCCGCACAGCAGCTCGGCGACGAGGTCGATCGGGCGCTGGGTGGCCGACAGCCCGATGCGCTGGGGCCGCCGCTCGCACCCGTGCTCGAGGCGCTCGAGCGTGAGGGCCAGGTGGGCACCGCGCTTGTCGCGTGCCAGGGCGTGGATCTCGTCGACGATCACCGTGTCGACGGTGCGCAGGACCTGGCGCGACCGGGCTGCCGTCACCAGCAGGTAGAGGGACTCGGGGGTGGTGACCACGAAGTTGGGTGGCCGCCGCACCATGGCGGCCCGGTCGGCGGTGGTGGTGTCACCGGTGCGCACGCCCACCCGCAGGTCGGGAGGGTCGAGCCCCAGCTCGACCGCGACCTCGGCGATCTCGGCCAGGGGGCGCTCGAGGTTCTGGGCGATGTCGACGGCCAGGGCCTTGAGGGGGGACACGTAGGCCACCTGCGCCCGCCCCGTGACCTCCTCCCCCCGAGCGTGGGCCCGGTACAGCCGGTCGATCCCCACCAGGAAGCCGGCCAGGGTCTTGCCCGAGCCCGTGGGCGCGGCCACCAACGTGTCACGCCCGGCGGCGATGTGCGCCCACCCGTGGGCCTGGGCCGCCGTGGGGCCGCCGGGGAAGCGACGGGCGAACCAGGTGGCGACGGCCGGGTGGAACCCCACCCCAGCCTCGTGCTCGGATGCCTGCTCGACCGCCCTGGCGGTGACCGTCCCGGTGCCAGCCATGGTGCCCGAGGGTACCGAGGGCCTGTGACGACCGGCCGTCCCGCCCCGGGGTGCGCCCACGTCCGGCTCGCACGACTTTCCCCCGGTGGTGCCGGTGCGCTAGCCAATGGCCCACGGCGGCGGTACGCCGCGACCGCGTCGAGGTCCCGGGGCGGCCCGCCCGTCGTCCCGATCGAGCGACGGGCCATCGGCCCGAGCGCACGACCAGGAGGCTCCTCCGTGTTCTCCCGACTCGGCAACTGGTGCCACGACCGCCGGAGGCTCGTTCTCGGGCTCTGGGTGGTCGCCCTCCTCGTCGGTGGCGCCCTCCGGAGCTCGAGCGCCTTCCGCGACGAGTTCAACCTGCCCGACTCCGAGTCCAAGACGGGCTTCGACATCCTCGACCGACACTTCGGGGGCATGGGCACCGGGCTCACCGGTCGCATCGTCTTCCAGGCGCGCCAGGGGGTCGACGACCCCGCGGTCGAGCGGGCGATGCAGCGCCTGTTCGAGCGGACCGCCCGGCTCGACGACGTCGTGCGGGTGGTGAGCCCCTACTCGCGCGAGGGCGCCCGCCAGATCGCCTTCCAGGGCCCCCAGGCCGGCCGCATCGCCTTCGCCGAGGTCGAGATGCCGGACGACATCGACTTCACCAGGGCCGGCGAGATCCGCGACGCCGTGCTCCGGGCCGTGCCCGACGTCGAGGGGCTGCGGGTCGAGCTGGGCGGGTTCATCTTCGCCGACATCGAGGAGCCGTCCTCCGAGACGCTCGGGCTCGCCTTCGCCGTCGTCATCCTGATCCTGGCCTTCGGCTCGGTCCTGGCCATGGGCCTGCCCGTGGGGACGGCCGTGGCCGGCATCGCCATCAGCACGGGGATCGTCACCGCGGCCAGCCACCTGGTCACCGTGCCCGAGATGGCGACCTTCATCGGGATCATGATCGGGCTCGGCGTCGGGATCGACTACGCCCTGCTCATCGTCACCCGCTACCGGGAGCAGGTCCACGCCGGGCACAGCGTTCGCGAGGCCGTGGCCATCGCCATGGACACCGCCGGCCGCTCCGTCCTGTTCGCCGGCACCACCGTCGTCATCTCGCTGCTGGGCATGCTGCTCGTCGGCGTCACCTTCGTCAGCGGCCTGGCCCTGGGAGCGGCCCTGGCCGTCGCCGTCACGGTGGCCGCCTCGCTCACGCTCCTGCCGGCGCTGCTGGGCTTCGCCGGCGACAGGGTCGAGCGCACCCGGCGGCGGGGCCTGGTGGCGGCCGTGCTCGTGGCCCTGGGCCTGGTGGGCGTGGGGCTCGACGTGGGTCCCCTGGCGGTGGCCGGCTTCCTGCTGGCCCTGGTCACGCTGGTGGCCGGGTCCTTCGTGCCCTCCCTGCGCCGGGAGGTGGCCCGCCGGCCCCCCCGGCCACGCCGCGACACCACCGCCTTCCGGTGGAGCCGCCTCATCCAGCACCGGCCCTGGACGTTCTTCCTGGGGGGCTCCGTGGTGCTCCTGGTGCTGGCCGTGCCCGTCCTGGGCCTGCGGCTCGGCACCTCCGACGAGTCCAACTTCCCGGACGACACCACCACCAAGCAGGCCTACGACCTCCTGGCCGCCGGCTTCGGCCCCGGGTTCAACGGCCCCCTGCTCCTGGCCGCCGAGCTGCCCCGCGGCGTGGAGGTGCCCGAGCTGGCCGCCGTGACCGAGGCCGTCGCCGCCGACGACGAGGTCGCCCTGGCCTCGCCCCCCCTGGCCAGCGAGGACGGCCGGGCGGTCATCTGGCAGGTCGTGCCGGCCAGCGGTCCCCAGGAGGAGGAGACCACCGACCTGGTCAACCGCCTGCGAGACGACGTGCTCCCCCCGGTCGAGCGGCAGGTCGGCGTGGACGTGGACGTGACCGGCAGCGTGGGGGTGAACATCGACGTCACGGACTACCTGGCGTCGCGGATGCCCTACTTCTTCACCGCGGTCCTCGGCCTCTCGTTCCTGCTGCTGATGGTCGTGTTCCGCTCGGTGCTGGTCCCGCTCAAGGCCGTGGTGATGAACATGCTGTCGATCGCCGCCGCCTACGGGATCGTCGTCGCCCTGTTCCAGTGGGGCTGGCTGTCCGACGTCACCGGCGTGCGGCCGGCGCCGATCGAGCCGTGGATGCCGATGATGCTCTTCGCCATCGTCTTCGGGCTCAGCATGGACTACGAGGTGTTCCTGCTGTCCCGCATCCGCGAGGAGTGGAACATCAGCAGCGACAGCCGCGCCTCGGTGGCCGACGGCCTGGCGGCCACGGCCAAGGTCATCACCGCAGCCGCCGCCATCATGGTGTTCGTCTTCGGGAGCTTCTTCCTGGAGGAGAACCGCATCCTCAAGCTCATGGGCAGCGGCCTGGCGGTGGCCGTCCTGCTCGACGCCACCGTCGTGCGCTTGCTGCTGGTGCCGGCCACGATGGAGCTCCTCGGCGACTGGAACTGGTGGCTGCCCCGCTGGCTCGACCGCATCCTCCCCGACCTCGACGTCGAGGGGCCCGTCGAGCCGGCCGAGGGAGAGGGGCAGGCCGGGGAGGCGCCCGGGGACGGCCACGAGGGGGCGGGGGACCGGCCCCGGCCGGGACGGGCCGGCTCCCCCGCGCCCACCGCCGGGCCTCCCGCCTGAGGCGCCGGGCGCCTACTGGCGGTAGCTGGCCAGGAAGTTGCCCATGCGCTCGACGGCGTCGGCCAGGTCGTGGGCCGGGGGCAAGGTGACGATGCGGAGGTGGTCGGGGTGGGGCCAGTTGAAGCCGGTCCCCTGCACCACCAGGATCTTCTCCTGCACCAGGAGGTCCAGGACCAGCTGGGCGTCGTCGTGGATCTCGTGGACCTCGGGATCGAGGCGCGGGAACACGTAGAGCGCCCCCTGAGGGCGCACGCAGCTGACCCCGGGGATGGCGTTGAGCCCGTCCACGGCCACGTCGCGCTGGTGGCGCAGGCGGCCCCCCGGCCCGGTGAGCTCGACGATGCTCTGGTGCCCGGTCAGCGCCGCCTGGATGGCGTGCTGGGCGGGCACGTTGGGGCACAGTCGTGACGAGGCCAGCAGGTGGATGCCCTCGAGGAAGCCCTGGGCGTGGCCCTTCGGCCCGGTGATCACCAGCCAGCCCGCCCGGTAGCCGGCGACGCGGTAGGTCTTCGACAGGCCGTTGTAGGTGAGGCACAGGAGGTCGGGGGCCAGGCTGGCCAACGACAGGTGGCCGGCGCCGTCGAACAGCACCCGGTCGTAGATCTCGTCGGCCAGCAGCAGCAGCCCGTGGCGCCGGGCCAGGTCCACCAGGCCCTCCAGGACCTCACGGCTGTACACGGCGCCCGTCGGGTTGTTGGGGTTGATCACCAGCAACGCCTTGGTGCGCTCGGTGATGCGGGACTCGACGTCGGCCAGGTCGGGGTTCCAGCCGTGGGTCTCGTCGGTGAGGTAGTGCACCGGCGTGCCACCCGACAGGCTGACCGCCGCCGTCCACAGCGGGTAGTCGGGCGCGGGGACCAGCACCTCGTCGCCGTCGTCCAGCAGCGCCTGCATGGTCATGATGATCAGCTCGGACACGCCGTTGCCCAGGTACACGTCGTCGACGTCGACGGCCGGGAAGCCGGGCACCTCCTCATACCGGGCCACGACGGCCCGCCGGGCCGAGGTGATGCCGCGCGAGTCGGAGTAGCCCTGGGCCTCCGGCAGGGCGTGGACCATGTCGCGCACGATCGGGTCGGGGGCGTCGAAACCGAAGGGGGCGGGGTTGCCGATGTTGAGCTTGAGGATCCGGTGACCCTCGGCCTCGAGCTGGGCGGCGTGGGCGTTGGCCGGCCCCCGGATCTCGTAGACGACGTTCTGCAGCTTGCGCGGCTGGCCGAGCAACCGGCTGGGGCGAGTGGCGTGGAGGGTCACGGCCCGCCATGCTGGCGCGCGCGGGGCCGCGCCGACGCATCGGTTGCCGAACCGCTACGGTGCGCGGCATGGCGGGCGCCCGCCGGGGCGCCCTCGGCGGCGCCTGAGCACGGCTCCATGGACCAGCTCCTCGACGTCGCCGTCCCCGCGGGCGCCGTGGGGGTGGCGGCCGCTGCCGCGCTGGCCGCCACCGCCGTGGCCCTGCGGGCCCGGTGGCGACCGCTGCCCGGCGCCGGCCTGGCCATGGCGGCCGCCGGGCTGGTGGCGACGGCCGTGGCCCACGGCGGCCCCCCGCCCCGCCCCGGGCAGGTGGCCGGTGTCGGCCTGGCGGCCCTGGGCGGGTGGTCGGCCCGGCGGGCCCGCCTGCGGTGGCCGGCCGACGCCGTCCTGGTGCTGCCGGGGGCCGCGGTAGCCACGGTCGCCCTCCACGTCGGGGCGGCGCTCGGCGTCGCCTGGTCGACGGTGGCGGCGGCGGCCCTGCTCGGTCCCGTCGTGGGCCGCGCCGACCACTCGCTGGCGGCGTCGGCGGCCGGCCCCCCGCTGATGGCGGCGTCGGTGGCGGGCCTGTACGCCGCCGTCCCCGACACCGACCGGATCCTTCCCGTGCTGGTGGCGGTGGTGCCCGTGGCCCTGGTGGGGGCACCACTGGGGCTGTCCCGACTGGGCACGGCCGGTTCCGCGGCGATGGTGGCCCTGCTGGGCGGCGTGGCAGCCGAAGGTGGTCAGGCCCGGGCCGCATCCATCGTGGGCGGCCTCGCCGGCCTGGGCGTGCTGATCCTGGAGCCGGTGGCCCGGGCCGTGGCCCCCCGGGCCCGGCGGCCCTGGCCCACCCGGTGGTGGCACCCCCGCGTGCTGCTGCTCGCCGCCGTCCACGCCGCCCTGGTGGCGACCACCTCGAGGGTGGCGGGGACGGGAGAGGGCGTCGCCCGGTCGGCGGGCATCGTGGCGGCCTCGGGGGCCACCGCCCTGATCGCGCTGATCGTGCTCGTCACTGACGTGGAGCGCGCGGAGAGAGACCGATAGCATCGGGTCCCATGCAGGGCGGCACGGCGGCGGGCTCGGCGGACGGGGCGCGCCGACGAACAGGCGGATGAGCACCCGGGTGCGGTGGCACCGTCACGGCCACCCCCTCGTCGAGGTCGAGCACCTCACCAAGGTCTACGAGCCCTCGCCGGCGTGGATGAGGGTGCTGCTGCGGTCGTCGATCGCCGAGCCGGTGACGGCGGTCGACGACCTGTCCCTGCAGGTGTGGCCGGGCCAGGTGTTCGCGGTCGTGGGCCCCAACGGCGCCGGCAAGTCCACGCTGTTCCGGGTCCTGACCGGCCTCGTCACCCCCACGTCGGGACGGGTGGCGGTGGCCGGCATCGACGTGGTGGGCGACGCCCGGGCCGCCCGCCGGCACATCGGGTTCATGCCCGCCGAGGACCGCAGCCTCAACCTGCGTCACACCTGCTGGCAGAACCTCGCCTTCCACGGCCGCCTCCAGGGCATCCCCATGGCGGACCTGCGACCGCGCATCGACGAGGTGCTGGCGGTCGTGGGCCTGGGTGACGTCCACCACCGCACCGGCCATGCCCTGTCGAGCGGCATGCGGGCACGCCTCCAGCTGGCCCGGGCGCTGCTCCACGAGCCCGACATCCTCATCCTCGACGAGCCCACCGGGACCGTCGATCCGGTGGGCGCCCACGAGCTGCTGCAGCTCGTCCGGCGCCTGGCCGCCCGGCGGGGGATGGCGGTGCTGCTCAGCTCCCACCGGCTCGAGGAGATCGAGGCCCTCGAGGACAACGTCCTGTTCCTCAACCGGGGCCGCCTCGTGCACGTGGGGTCCATGGACTCGCTGCGGGCGGCGATGGAGCAGCCGGTGCTCCACCTGCGCTTCGACTCGGGCGCCGCCGCCCGCGCTGCCGCCGACCACCTGGCCCTGGCCCCCGGGTGCCACCTGGCGGTGACCGTCCAGGGTGCCGACCTCCGGGTGGGGGACGCCGGCCCGGGGGAGGTCCTGCCGTCGTTGGGCCCCCACCTCGCCGGGCTCCAGGCCATCGACCGCAGCCGCGTGCCGCTGCAGGAGCTCATCAGCCGGCTGGTGCGGGACGGGCGCCGGCCGGTCCGACGGGCGGGCCCGTGGTGAGCTCCGCCCCCGCCCCCGCCCACGTCGCCGGCCGGCGTCGCGGCCCCGGCATCGTGCCCCGGGCCCGGCGGGCCTGGCAGGTCACCACCGCCTTCACGTGGCTGGGCTGCACCGAGGAGCTCGCCTATCCCCTCAACTTCGCGCTGAAGCAGGCCGAGCCGATCTTCACCGTGATCGTCTACCACTTCCTATCGCTCCTGGTGGACCCCGGCCCCGACGTCGCCGGCGACTACTACTCGTTCATCGTGGTGGGCGCCGTGGTCCTCCGCCTGCTCGACTCGGTCCTCGGCTCGTTCACGCTGACCCTCGAGGCCACCGTCGACCAGGGTCGGCTCGAGTCGCTGCTCATCGAGCCCATCCGCTGGAAGCTCATCCCCTTCGGGCTGGCGTCGTGGTCGGTCCTCACCTCGGCCATCACCGCCACCGTGATGGTGGTCCTGGCGCTGGCCCTCGGGCTCGACGTCGACCCGGGCGGCGTGCTGCCGGGCGTCCTCATCCTGGTGCTGGGCATCGGGGCCAGCCACGCCCTGGGCATCGTGGCGGCGGCCGTGAAGCTGCTCAGCAAGCGGGGCAACCCCTTCGTGACGATCTACGGGATGGCCGTGGTGCTGCTGTGCGGCCTCATGTTCCCCGTCTCCAGCCTGCCCGGCCCCCTGCGGGCCGCCTCGTACCTGCTGCCCCCGACCTACGCCATCCAGGGCGTCCGGCGCACCGTGCTACCCGGCGGCGACCAACTCGCCGGGCCGGCCACGTCGACCTCGCTGCTGGCCCTGGGCGCCTTCTGCGTCGTGGTGTACCCCCTGTCGCTGTGGCTCTACGGCCGGGCCGTCGACGTGGGCCGCCGGTACGGCACGCTGGCCGGCTACTGAGGCTCGGTCCCGGACGGCGCCCGCTCCTACGCTGGCGGCGGCCCCCGCCCCACCCGGTCCCGAGAGAGAGCAGGCCACATCATGTCCATCGCCATCACCGACGAGCACCGAGCCCTGGCCGACACCGCCGCCGACCTCCTGGCCCGGCGCGACGCCCGCGGCGCGGCCCGGGCCCTCCTGGAGGCACCCGACGAGGGCCTCCCCCCGTTCTGGGACGACCTGGCCGGCGTCGGCTGGCTGGGCCTCCACGTCCCCGAGGAGCTGGGCGGGTCCGGCTACGGGATCGAGGAGCTCGTCGTGGTGGTGGAGGCGCTGGGACGGGCGGTGGCGCCCGGCCCGTTCGTGCCCACGGTGCTCACCAGCGCCCTGCTGGTGGCGGCCGGCGACGACGACGCCCGCAAGGCGTGGCTCCCGGGGCTGGTCGACGGGTCGCTGAGGGGGGCGGTGGCCCTCCACGGCGACGTCGCCGTGGAGGGCGGCCGGGCGTCGGGGGACGCCGGCACGGTGCTCGGGGGAGGCATGGCCGGCCTGCTGGCGGTGGTGGCCGGCGACGACGTGGCCGTCGTCGAGGTGGGCGAGGGCGTGACCGTCGAGGTGCCGCCCAACCTGGATCCCACCCGCCGCACGGCCAGGGTCCGCCTCGACGGCGCCCCCGCCACGGTCCTCCCCGGCGCCCGGCGCACGCTGGTCGACCTGGCCCGCGTCGTCCTGGCCGCCGAGGCGGTGGGCATGGCCCGGGAGTGCACCGACGCGGCGGCCGCCTACGCCCGCCAGCGCGTGCAGTTCGGCCGGCCGATCGCCACCTTCCAGGCCGTCAAGCACCACTGCGCCAACATGCTGGTGGCCACCGAGGTGGCCACCAGCGCGGTGTGGGACGCGGCCCGGGCGGCCGTCGCCGGCGGCGACCAGCTGACCTACGCCGCCGCGGTGGCCGCCACCCTGGCCGCCCCCGCCGCCGACCTGTGCGCCAACCTCTCCACCCAGGTGCACGGGGGGATCGCCATCACCTGGGAGCACGACGCCCACCTGTTCATGCGCCGGGCCACCACCCTCCTCCACCTGCTGGACCCGGACGCGGCGGCCGCCGAGCTCACGGACCTCGCCCGCCGGCAGGTGGTGCGGACCCGTGCCGTCGAGCTGCCCCCCGAGGCGGAGGCGGTCCGCGAGGAGGTGCGGGCCTTCGTCCGTTCGATCGCCGACCTTCCCGCCGACCAGCAGCGCACCCGGCTCATCGAGACCGGCTACGTCATGCCCCACTGGCCCCGCCCGTGGGGACGGGCCGCCGGGGCGGTGGAGCAGCTCGTGATCGAGCAGGAGCTGGAGGCGGCCGGCGTCCGGCGCCCCAACTACGGCATCACCGGCTGGGTGATCCTCACGCTGATCCAGCACGCCACCGACGACCAGGTCGCCCGATGGGTGCGGCCGGCGCTCGACCAGTCGGTGATCTGGTGCCAGCTCTTCAGCGAGCCCGACGCCGGCTCGGACGCCGCCGGGATCAAGACGCGGGCGACCCGCGTCGAGGGCGGCTGGCTGGTCAACGGGCAGAAGGTGTGGACCTCGGGCGCCCACGTGGCCGGGATGGGCTTCGCCACCGTGCGAACCAACCCCGACGCGCCCAAGCACGAGGGCATCACCACCATGGTCGTCGACATGCACGCCCCGGGCGTGGAGGTGCGACCGCTGAAGATGACCACCGGGCACTCGGAGTTCAACGAGGTGTTCTTCACCGACGTGCTCGTGCCCGACGACGACGTGGTGGGACCGGTCGACGGGGGCTGGGCGGTGGCCCGGGCCACCCTGGGCAACGAGAGCGTGAGCATCGGCGGTGGCCAGGGCGGCATGTCGCTACCGGGATCGGCGCTGGTGCCGGCCCTCGACGCCCACCCCGGGCGCCTGGCCGGGGGCGCCGCCCGCGTCGGGCGCTACATCGCCTACCACCAGGCCATGGGGCTGCTCAACCTGCGCAGCGCCAACCGGGCGGTGGCGGGCGGCGGGCCAGGCCCCGAAGGCGCCATGACCAAGTTGCTGCTCTCCGAGCTCGGGCACGAGGCGGCAGCCATCCTCACCCAGCTCAACGGCCCCGACGCCGCCTTCATGGAAGGACCCGGCGCCGTCGGCGGTCAGCTGGTCCTCATGCACCGCGCCATGTCGATCGCCGGTGGCACCTCCGAGATCAAGCGGAACCAGATCGGCGAGCGCCTGCTCGGGCTGCCCCGCGACCCGCTCATCCGGTGAGCGGGCGGCCGCCCTCCGCCGCCCGCTGGGTGGCGGGCGCCGGGCGCTCCTCCGCCTCGTGGCCCGGCCGGAGGTGCGCCACCGCCGCCAGGCGCAGGGGGGTGAACGGGCCGGTCGAGGCCACCTCGACCGGCTCGCCCACCACGCAGACGTGGTCGCCGCCCTCGTCGACGAGGACGGTGCGCCGCACCACCAGGCGGTGCGGGAGGTCGTCGAGGAGGGGCACGTCACCCGGGCCGGTGGTGACGGCGAGCCCGGCGAACTTGTCGGTGTCGTCGCCGGAGAGGGTGCCGAAGCGCTCGGCCAGCGCGGTGTCGGCCGCGGTCAGCAGGTGGACCCCGAGGTGGGTGGCCCGCAGGCCCACCCGGTAGGTGTGGTTGGCCTTGGACAGCCACACGCTGTAGCGGCGCGGCTCGATGCTGCTCTGGGTGTGGAAGCCCACCAGGCACCCCGCCCGCTCACCGGCCACCGCCGTGGTCACCACGGCCATCGCCGAGTCCAGGGACCCCACGATGGCGTCGAAGGCGTCATCGCCCATCGGTTCTCCGTTCGTAGCGCAGGAACAGGACGTCGTCCGAGACGGCGACGTGGGCCAGGCGGAGGCCGAGCAGGTCGCCGCCGGGTGGCACCGTGGCGATGGGCAGCGGGTCGCCTCCCATCACCGGTGACAGGGTGAGGCACAGCTCGTCGAGCAGGCCGGCCGCCACGAGCTCGCCCAGGAGCGTCGGCCCGCCCTCGCACAGCACGACCCGGTGGCCGCGCCCGGCCAGCCGCTCGACGGCCAGGCCCACGTCGACGCGCTCCTCCCCGGCCACGACCACGTCGGCGTGGGTCGCGGCCTCGGCGGTGCGACCGGGGTCGGCACCCGCCGCGGTCAGGATCATGGGGCGCGGCTCGCCCGGGCCCCGCCGGGTGGCGAACAGCGGGATGGACCAGTCGATCGACAGGGAGCGGCTCACCACCGCCACCGGCGGGACGGGCGGGCGGCCGGCGGCCACCCGGGACTCCCTGTCGGCGTCCGGCAGGCGCACCGGGCCGTAGCGCTCCCGCCGCACGGTCTCCGCACCCACCAGCACCACGTCGGCCAGGGCGCGCATCCGGCGGAACAGCTCGGCGTCGGCGCCGCCCGACAGCACCCCCACCCGGCCCCCGACGGCTGCCGACCCGTCCAGGCCTCCCACCATGTTGGCGAGCACCCAGGGCCGGACCCCCCGCCGGTCGACGCCGGCGTAGGGCTCGAGGGGGTCGTCGATCTCGTCGCAGGGCACCAGCCGTCGCACGGCTCCCCTCCTACCCCGGCGGCCGGCTCCGCCACCACCCGACAACTCGCGCATGGCCCCGGCCACCCCGGGTACGCGACCGACCATGCCCGCCCTCCGCGCCACCGCGCTCAACTGCACCCTGAAGCGCAGCCCGGCCGAGTCGAGCACCGACGCCCTCCTCGGCGAGCTGCTCGGGGCCCTCCGGGCCCACGGCGTCGAGGTCGACGGCCCCGTCCGGGTCGTCGACCTCGACGTCCGGCCGGGGGTCACCTCCGATGAGGGCGACGGCGACGACTGGCCGGACCTGCGCCGGCGCATCCTCGACGCCGACATCCTGGTGCTCGGCACGCCGATCTGGCTGGGGCAGCCTTCCTCGGTGGCCAAGCGGGTGCTCGAGCGGCTCGACGCCTTCCTGGGCGAGGAGGACGAGCGGGGCCGGATGGTCAGCTACGACCGCGTCGCCGTCCTGGCCGTGGTGGGGAACGAGGACGGCGCCCACCACGTCACGGCCGAGGTGTTCCAGGCGCTCGACGACGTGGGGTTCACGATCCCCGCCGGCGGGGTGACCTACTGGGTCGGCGAGGCGAGGGGCAGCACCGACTACAAGGACGTCCACCCCCGCCCCGAGTCGGTCGCCACCACCACCGCCACCGTGGCCCGCAACGCCGCCCACCTCGCCGGCCTCCTGGCCGCGGACGGGTACCCGGCCGGCTGAGGGCGCCGCCGAGGTGTGACGTCCCGTGGCGGCGGGTACGACGGCGAGCGTGACGTCCGGTCCCTTCCCCGCGCCCCGCGGCCCCCTGAGCACCAACCTCCTCGCCCGCCTGCGGGGGGCTCCGGGAGGCGGGCCCTGGCGGCTCGACGCCGTGGAGGGCGCCGACCCCTGGGGCGAGGACCTCCAGCTCGCCCTGTACGCCGCCTTCGAGCTGCGCTACCGGGGCATCGACGGCGTCGATCCGGCGTGGGAGGCCGACCCCGGCCTCTTCGCCGTCACCACGGCCATGGGCGAGCGGTTCCTGGACGCGGTGCGGCAGGTGGTGGGGCCCGCCGAGGTCACCGGGCCCGCCGCCACCGTCGAGGCGCTGACGGCGGCAGCGACGGGGGGCGGACCGTCCCTGTCGCGCTGGGTGGCCGAGTGGGGCACGCTCGAGCACCTCCGCGAGTTCGCCGTGCACCGCAGCGCCTACCAGCTCAAGGAGGCGGACCCGCACAGCCTCGCCCTCCCCCGGCTGCCGGCGGGACGGGCCAAGGCCGCCTTCGTCCAGATCCAGTCCGACGAGTACGGCAACGGGCGTCCGGGGCAGTCGCACCAGGAGCTCTTCGCGGCCACGCTGCGGGCGCTCGACCTCGACGACCGCTACGGCGCCTACGTCGACCTCCTCCCCGGGCCCACCCTGGCCACCGTGAACCTGGTGACCCTGCTGGGAACGTCCCGGGCCCTGGTCGGGGCATGCGTGGGCCACCTGGCGCTGTTCGAGATGACCTCGGTGGAGCCGATGGGTCGCTACGCCCGGGCCGTGCGCCGCCTGACCGGCCACGACGCCGCGGCGCGCTTCTACGACGTCCACGTGGTCGCCGACCAGCTCCACCAGCGCGCCGCGCTGGACGACCTGGTCGTGCCGTTCGTGGAGGACGACCCGGCCCGCGCCGCCGACGTGGTGTTCGGGGCGAGGGCCCTCGCCGCCGTCGAGGCCCGGTTCACCGCCCACCTCCTGCGAGGCTGGGCCCGGGGCAGGACCTCGCTCCGCGCCCCGCTGGACGGCCGCCGGGCGCCGGCCGCGGCGTGAATGCGCCTGGACGCCCGCCGCAGCTACGTGGTGGCGATGCCGCCGCCGGCGCTGTGGCGTCGCCTGACCGCCGTCGCCGACTACCCGGCATGGTGGCCGTGGCTGCGGTCGTTCGACGCCGCCGAGCTGGCCACGGGCGAGGTGTGGACCTGCGCCATCCACCCACCGGTCCCGTACACGGTGCGGTGCACCGTGCGGCTGGAGCGCGTGGAGGCCCCCCGCCTGGTCCAGGCCACCGTGGGCGGCGACCTGCGGGGCCCGGCCCGGCTCGACCTCGTCGGCACCGGCGACACCGGCAGGGCCGAGGGGACCCGCGCCACGTTCACGTCCTCGCTGGCGGCCCGCGGCCGGGCCGTGGCAGTGGTGGCCCGGGTCGTGCCGCCCCTGGCTCGCTGGGGGCACGCGTGGGTGCTGGACACCGCGGCTCGCCAGTTCGGCGCGGTGGTGGGCGGTAGCATGGGCCGTCACCGATGAGGGGGTCGACGTTGGAACAGCTCACCCGTGGCCGCTCCCCCACCGATCGCCACGCCGTGTCCTTCTTCGCCCTGGCCGCCCACGTCGCCGTCGAGGCGGGACGGGCGCTGGCCACCGCCGCCAGCGTCGTCGTGGTGCCCGTGCTCTCGTCCGCCCAGCGCCGGGCGGGGCGGGGTGACGCGTGCTGCGCCCTCGCCGAGGCCGCCACGGCGACGGCGGGCTGAGCCGTGGGCTTCTACGACGACCGCGTCCTGCCCCGACTCATCGACCTGACCCTGGGCGTCCGCCCGCTGGTCGAGCTCCGCCGGCGGGTGACCCGCCCCCTCGCCGGGGAGGTCCTGGAGATCGGGTTCGGCTCGGGCCTGAACGTCCCCCACTACCCGCCGGCGGTCACCCGGGTCCTGGCGGTGGACCCCTCGGCCGGCGGGCGCCGCCTGGCGGCCGGGCGGATCGCCGCCAGTCCCGTCCCGGTC
>DASUJB010000068.1:0-20320 GCA_036279475.1 Acidimicrobiales bacterium
ATGTGCATGCCGGGTGACAACACGGAGATGACCGTGGAGTTGATCGCGCCGATCGCCATGGACGAGGGCCTTCTGTTCGCCATCCGCGAGGGTGGCCGCACGGTCGGCTCCGGACGCGTCACCAAGATCCTCAAGTAGGAGGCACCATGCCCAAGGCCGCGGAGAAGAGGGTGGCCGTCACCCTCGAGTGCACGTCGTGCAAGCGTCGCAACTACATCACCACGAAGAACAAGGTCAACGATCGCGAGCGCATCGAGATGAAGAAGTACTGCCGTTGGGAGCGGCAGCACACCGTCCACAAGGAGACTCGCTGACACCGGCATCGGGCCGGTCAGCCGTCCCCGTCCTCGGATCCTGACCCGGGCGCGGTCGGCTCACCTCGCCGGTGTGCCCCGCCTCCCCCGGGGCGGCGACGACCCCCATCCCATCGTCACGAAACCGTCGCGTAACACAACGAGCATCGGAGCGGTCGAAGGAACCATGCCACGTGAACCGACACGTGACATGGCCGACCTGGTGGCCGCGGCGCAAGCAGGTGAGAGGCGGGCGTTCGAGGAGCTCGTGCGGATGACCTACGTCGAGACGTACACGCTCGCCCACCGGCTGACGGGTGACGAGGAAGATGCCAGAGACGTGGTCCAAGAGGCCTACCTCCGGGCGTACCGGGGTCTGCACCGCTTCCGCGGTGACGCCCGGTTCACGACGTGGCTCTATCGGATCACGGCCAACTGCGCCGCCACCCACCTGGGACGGCACGGCCGCCACCGCCACGAGGAGCTCGACGAGGCGACGGCAGGCGCTGACCTCCACCCGGACCGCGATCCCGCCCTGCGGGCCGATGCCGGCGAGCTGCGGGACCGCCTGCGCACCGCCCTCGAGGAGCTCCCTCCCCGGCTGCGGGCGGTGGTGCTGCTCCGGGATGTGTACGACCTCCCCCACGAGGCCATCGCCGCGGAGCTCGGCATCTCGGAGTCGGCCGCCAAGGTCCGGCTGCACCGAGCACGCAACAAGCTGCGGGAGCAGCTCTTCGGGCGCCACGAGGACGACTCCCGTGCGATGTGACCGGCACGGCCACGGAGGTGGTCGCCGTGCGCTGTGAGGACATGCAGGAGGCACTGGCCGGTGCGGCCGACGGCTCCGTCGTGCTGACGCGTGCCGAGCGGCGACACGTCGAGCGCTGCCTGCGGTGCCAGGCGGAGGTCGTGCAGTACCGCAAGCTCCTCCGCACCTTGCGCACCTTGCGCACCGACGTGCTGGAGCCGGCGCCCGGCCTGCTGGCCGACATCCTCGCCACCATCGAGGAGGCCGGCGAGCGCCAGGCCGTGCGGTCGGCTCTCAGCGGTCGCCGCATCGCCTACCTCGGTGGCCTGGCCGCGGCCACCGCGGCCGGCGCCGCCGGGGCGCTCGTGTTCGCCACGCGCAGCCGCCGCACCAGGCTGGCGGGCTGAGCGGGGCGGGACGCCTTGTCCCCGCCCGAGGGCGAGCGGGTAGGCTGGCGCGGTTACCCCCGAGGGCAGTAGCTCAACTGGCAGAGCAGCGGTCTCCAAAACCGCAGGTTGGGGGTTCGAGTCCCTCCTGCCCTGCACCTCCCGTCATCCACCCATTCGAGGCTCTCGCCATGGCGATGAACCGACAGCAGAAGCGCATGCTGCAGAAGCAGGGTCAGCTCGGCGCGGACGGTGCCCCCGTCGCCAGGAAGCGGCCCGCTCCGCAGGCGCCGCGGCCCGCCGCCAGGGAGGAGCGCACCGGCCCCCGCAAGTTCCTCCGGGAGGTGCGGGGCGAGCTGCGAAAGGTGGCATGGCCCACGCGGTCGGAGGTCGTCAGCTACTCGATCGTCGTCCTGATCACCGTGGTCGTGTTGACCGCCTACATCGCTACCCTCGACCTCGCCTTCGGCGAAGCCGTCTTCAAGCTGTTCGAACGATGAGCGACATCGAGACCACAGACACCACCGACATCACGTCCACCACCGGCCCGGCGTCGGCCACCGACCACGGACCGGTCGAGCGCGCCGACCCCGCCGCGGGCCCCGACGAGATCCTGGCTGCCACCGATGATGAGGTGGTGGTCGCCGACGGCCGGGTCCAACCTGCGGACGTGGTGGAGGCCGAGGCAGCGGGTGAGCTCGACGCTCCCGGCGGTGAGCCCACCGTCGTCGACGACGACGGCGTCGCCGAGGGCGAGGTGGTCACCGACGACGAGCTGCTGGCCGGTGAGCCCGTCGTCGACAACCCGTGGACGCGCCCGGGCCGGTGGTTCGTCGTGCACACCCAGTCGGGCTACGAGAAGAAGGTCAAGCAGAACCTCGAGGCCCGCATCCACTCGATGAACGCCGAAGAGGCCGTCTACGAGGTCGTCATCCCGATGGAGGACTACGTCGACTTCAAGAACGGCAAGCGCGTCGTCAACCAGCGGAAGATGTTCCCCGGCTACCTCCTGGTCCGGGCCGAGCTGGACGACACCGCGTGGTTCGTGATCCGCAACACGCCGGGCGTCACCGGATTCGTCGGCCAGGGGACGAAGCCGTCCCCCCTGCCGCGTCGTGACGTCGAGGCGTTCCTCATGCCCAAGGGTGGCGAGGAGCAGATCACGGCTCGCGCCAAGCCGCGCCTGGAGTACGAGCTCGGGGAGACGGTGCGCGTCAAGGAGGGTCCGTTCGCGGACTTCTCCGGCGAGGTCATCGAGCTCAACGAGGACCAGCTCAAGCTCAAGGTGCTGGTCAACATCTTCGGTCGCGAGACGCCGGTCGAGCTGGAGTTCGGCAAGGTCGCCAAGCTGTAGGCAGGGCCGAGCGGCCCCGCCCGCCGGTCGACTGGCGTCGAGCCCGTCGGGCACGGCAGACTTGCCCGCTGCCCCGACGCCCCTGACCCCCCCTGACCGGGCCGGGCCGGGCCGGCGCCGGTCCCGAGCACTGCGAGAGGAAGCTCAATGGCCAAGAAGAAGGTTCTGGCCGTCGTCAAGATCCAGCTCCCGGCTGGCCAGGCCACGCCGGCGCCTCCCGTCGGCACGGCGCTCGGCCCCCACGGCGTGGCGATCATGGACTTCTGCAAGGCGTACAACGCCGCCACCGAGGCCCAGCGGGGCACGGTCGTCCCCGTCGAGATCACCGTCTTCGAGGACCGTTCGTTCACCTTCGTCCTCAAGACGCCCCCCACCCCCGTGCTGCTGCGAGAGGCGGCGGGCGTGGACAAGGCCTCCCAGAACCCCGGCAAGGAGACCGTGGGCACGGTCACCGACGCCCAGATCGAGGAGATCGCCAAGATCAAGATGCCCGACCTCAACGCCTACGACCTCGCCGCGGCCAAGGCCCAGGTGGCCGGCACGGCGCGCTCGATGGGCCTCGAGGTCGGCTGACACGCCGGGCGGCTCCGCCACCCAGCCACCCACCCCCACCGACCGACCGGGACGACCTCGCCCGGCCGACGTCACGAACCCGAGGGAGCCATCATGGCGCACGGCAAGAAGTACCGGGATGCGCTCAAGCGCTTCGACCGCGACCGCCTCCACACACCGTCGGAGGCGGTGGACCTGGTCACCTCCCTGGCGCGGGCCAACTTCGACGAGACGGTCGAGATGGTCGTGCGGCTGGGGGTGGACCCCCGCAAGGCCGACCAGATCGTCCGGGGGACGGTGGCCCTGCCGGCGGGTACCGGCAAGGACGTTCGGGTCGCCGTGTTCGCCCAGGGCGACGCCGCGACCGCAGCGCGGGAGGCCGGTGCGGACATCGTCGGCGGCGAGGACCTCGCGGCCGAGGTCGAGGCCGGGCGGATCGACTTCGACCTCGCCATCGCCGCGCCGGACATGATGCCCGTGGTGGGCCGCCTGGGGCGGATCCTCGGTCCCCGGGGCCTCATGCCCAACCCCAAGACGGGGACGGTCACGCCCGACGTGGCCAAGGCCGTCACCGACTTCAAGGGGGGCAAGGTCGAGTACCGGACCGACCGCTACGGCAACGTGGCGGTGCCCATCGGCAAGGCATCGTTCCCTCCGGCGGCCCTGCTCGACAACTTCCGGGCCGTCGTCGACGAGCTGAACCGCGCCAAGCCCTCGGCGGCCAAGGGCCGCTACATGCGCCGGATCACCGTCAGCTCCACCATGGGGCCGGGTGTGAAGGTCGATCCCGGCCGCCTCCGGCCCGGCGCCGACGAGGCGGCTGCCTGAGCGAGGTGACCGGCCGCATCTGGGCCGGTGCGTGGTCTGGCGCTAGGCTTCCTTGGACAACCGAATCCGCTCGCCCAAGACCTCCGGCGCACCCGGTGGTGCCCTGCACCGTCGGGTCTGAAAGGGACGACGTGCCCACCTGAGCAGGCGGACTCCCCGACACCTCCGTGGCGACGCTGCGGGTGCACGGTGCGTTCGCTGACGCGAGCACCGAGCACGAGAGATCTGGAGGTGCCGATGGAGAACCCGCGACCGGAGAAGGTCGCCGTGGTGGACGAGGTGCGGGAGCGCTTCACCCGCTCGGGCGCGGCCTTGTTGACCGAGTACCGGGGCCTGGACGTGGCCGCGCTGGCCGCGCTCCGCCGGGCCCTGCGCGAGGCAGGCGGCGAGTACAAGGTCTACAAGAACACGCTCGTCCGGTTCGCGGCCCGGGAGGCGGGCCTCGACATCGAGGGCCTGCTCACGGGGCCGACCGCCATCGCCTTCGTCGGTGACCGCCCCGACGGGGCGCCCGGGGATGCCGTGTTGGTGGCCAAGGCCCTGCGTGACTTCTCCCGGACGTACCCGGCCCTTGTCGTCAAGGGCGGGATCATGGACGAGCGCCCGCTGTCGGCCGAGGACGCCGCCGCCCTGGCTGACATCGAGCCCCGCGAGGTCCTGCTGGCCCGGCTGGCCGGTGCCCTGGCCGCACCGATGCAGCAGTTCGCCGGCCTGCTCCAGGCCCTGCCGCGCAACCTCGCCTACGGCTTGGCAGCGCTCATCGACAAGGGCGGAGCGACCGACTCCGCCGCCACGACCGAGGCCACCCCGGCGTCCGCGGGCGCCGGTCCGTCCGACACCACCGAGGGCGCCACCGCGGCGCCGGCAGAAAGCGAGAGCTAGGAATGGCGACCAAGGAAGAGATCCTCGACTCGATCTCGAACATGACGGTCCTCGAGCTGAGCGAGCTGCTCAAGGACTTCGAGGAGCGCTTCGGCGTGACGGCCGCGGCCCCGGTGGCCGTGGCTGCCCCGGGCGCGGGCGCCGCGGGCGCCGAAGCACCCCAGGAGGAGGAGAAGGACGAGTTCGACGTCGTCCTCACCGCAGCCGGCGGCCAGAAGATCGCCGTCATCAAGGAGGTCCGTGCCCTCACCAGCCTCGGCCTGAAGGAGGCCAAGGACCTGGTGGAGTCGGCCCCCAAGGCAGTCCTGGAGAAGGCCAACAAGGAGGACGCCGAGAAGGCGCGCGCCGCCCTGGAGGGAGCCGGCGCCACCGTCGAGCTGCGGTGACCCTCCGGGGCGCAGACCCCGGCCCTCGGCCGAGACGGGCCCGGGCCTCCCGGCGACGGGTGCCCGGGCCCTCCCGCGCCTCCCGGCCACGAGAGGTGGCTGCGGGACCACCCTCCTAGCGGGGGGTTGACCTGTGGAGCAGGTGCGCCTACCCTCCCCACCAGCCTCGATGGTCTGCCGGGACCGGCCTGCTCCGAGTCCGGGTAGCTCCGCCATCTCGCGGGTTGTGCTGGAGAACCCGACCGCCTAGCATCGTCGGTTGCCGTGCGCCTGTGGTTCCGCTTCTGGCTTCTTGGAAGCGGTTTCCGCGCGCCTGCGCACAGCCTCGTCCCCGGCCTGGCCATGGCACTGCGTGGCGTCCGCGTTACCCGGTCCCATGCCCACCGAACCCCTTGAGGAGTGTTTCGTTGCCCACTCGCATCCGGGATCGGTACTCGTTCGCGAACATCGAGGAAGCGCTCCCGCTCCCTGACCTCGTGGCGATCCAGCGTGAGTCCTTCCAGTGGTTCCTCGAGCAGGGCCTGCGAGAGACCTTCGCCGACATCTCCCCCATCAAGGACTTCACGGAGACGCTCCAGCTCGAGCTGGAGTTCGACCCCGACGACGAGGACCTGCGCCCGCCGCCGAAGTTCTCGGTGGAGGAGTGCAAGGAGAAGGACATGACGTACTCGGCGCCGATCTTCGTGCGCGCCCGGTTCGTCAACGCCGCCACCGGCGAGATCAAGGAGCAGACGGTCTTCATGGGCGACTTCCCCATGATGACCGACAAGGGCACCTTCGTGATCAACGGCACCGAGCGCGTCGTCGTCTCCCAGCTCGTCCGGTCCCCGGGCGTCATCTTCGAGCCGGGCGAGCGCTACCGCCTGCGGAACCTGGCCAAGCACCAGCTCGTCAAGGGGACCATCCACCCCTACCGGGGGGAGTGGATCGAGTTCGACGTCGAGCAGAAGCCGGGCAAGGACGTCACCGCCGGCACCCGCGTGGCTCGCAAGCGCCGCCTCAGCCTCTTCGTGCTCCTCCGGGCCCTCGGCTACGACGACGAGAGCGCTCCCGGGTTCCTCGAGGCCTTCGTGCGCGAGTTCCCGTTCCTCGAGGGCCAGTGGGAGAAGGACCGCGACCTCGCCCCCACCCAGGACGAGGCCCTCGTCGAGATCTACAAGCGGGCGCGGCCGGGCGAGCCGCCCTCCGTCGAGTCGGCCCGCGCCTACTTCCGCAACGCCTTCTTCGAGGCGCGCCGCTACGACCTGAGCCGGGTCGGTCGCTACAAGCTCGACCGCAAGCTGGGCGCCGAGGTCGAGAAGCTGGCGGAGATGTTCCCCATGCTTGAGCAGAACGGCCTCATCGACCGGCCCGAGCCGGGACAGTCGGTGTTGAGCCGGTGCGAGGTGCTCGCCACCCTCACCTACCTCCTCCACCTTGTCAACGCCGAGCCGGGCTACCGCCTCGACGACCAGGACCACTTCGCCAACCGCCGCATCCGCTCGGTGGGGGAGCTGATCCAGAACCAGGTCCGCATCGGCCTGTCCCGCATGGAGCGGGTCGTGCGCGAGCGCATGACGACCCAGGACGTCGAGGCGATCACCCCCCAGACGCTGATCAACATCCGACCGGTCGTCGCCGCCATCAAGGAGTTCTTCGGCACCAGCCAGCTCTCCCAGTTCATGGACCAGGTCAACCCCCTCTCGGGGTTGACCCACCGTCGGCGCCTGTCCGCGCTCGGGCCCGGGGGCCTGTCGCGGGAGCGGGCCGGCTTCGAGGTCCGCGACGTGCACTTCAGCCACTACGGCCGCATGTGCCCCATCGAGACGCCCGAGGGACCGAACATCGGGCTCATCGGCGCGCTCTCCACGTACGCCAGGGTCAACGACTTCGGCTTCATCGAGTCGCCCTACCGCAAGGTGGTCGAGGGGCAGGTCACCGACGAGGTCGTGTGGCTCACCGCCGACGAGGAGGAGGACTACGTCGTCGCCCAGGCCAACGAGCCGCTCGACGACGACATGCACTTCCGCAACGGGCGTGTACTGGTGCGCCGGTCGCCCCAGGCCGCCACCCTCGAGAACCTGCGGGCCCAGCTCGAGCGCGAGAGCTACTTCGCCGCCACCACCGACATCTCAGCGGTGCCGCCGGCCGAGGTCCAGCTCATGGACGTGTCGCCCAAGCAGATCGTCTCGGTGGGCACGGCCCTCATCCCCTTCGTCGAGCACGACGACGCCAACCGGGCCCTCATGGGCGCCAACATGCAGAAGCAGGCCGTGCCGCTGGTGCGGGCGGAGGCGCCCTACATCGGCACCGGGGTCGAGGCGCGGGCGGCCCGCGACGCCGCCGACATGATCGTCGCCCTCGACGACGGCGTGGCGTCCGAGGTGTCGGGCGACGTGGTCACCGTCGAGTACCGCCACCTCGGCAAGCGGGTGTACCGCCTGCTCAAGTTCGAACGCTCGAACCAGGACACGTGCATCAACCAGAAGCCGCGGGTCGTGGAGGGCCAGTCGTTCCGCAAGGGCGACATCCTCGCCGAGGGTCCCTCCACCGACAACGGGGAGCTGGCCCTGGGCAAGAACCTCCTCACCGCGTTCATGCCGTGGGAGGGCTACAACTTCGAGGACGCCATCATCCTGTCCGAGCGCCTCGTGCGCGACGACGTCCTCACCTCGATCCACATCCACGAGCACGAGATCGACGCCCGCGACACGAAGCTCGGCCCCGAGGAGATCACGCGGGACATCCCCAACCTGTCCGAGGACATCCTCAAGGACCTCGACGACCGCGGCATCATCCGCATCGGTGCCGAGGTGGACGCGGGCGACGTGCTGGTCGGCAAGGTGACGCCCAAGGGCGAGACCGAGCTGACGCCGGAGGAGCGCCTCCTGCGGGCCATCTTCGGCGAGAAGGCCCGCGAGGTGCGGGACACGTCGCTCAAGGTGCCCCACGGCGAGTCCGGCAAGGTCATCGACGTCAAGGTGTTCACCCGCGAGGACGGCCACGAGCTACCGCCCGGGGTCAACCAGCTCGTCCGGGTCTACGTCGCCCAGAAGCGCAAGATCTCGGTGGGCGACAAGCTCGCCGGGCGCCACGGCAACAAGGGCGTCATCTCCAGGATCCTCCCGGTCGAGGACATGCCCCACCTGGCCGACGGCACACCGGTCGACATCATCCAGAACCCCCTGGGCGTGCCGTCCCGCATGAACGTGGGTCAGGTGCTCGAGGCTCACCTCGGGTACGCGGCCCGCTGGGGTTGGGACGTCGACGGCCACCGCGTCGGCGACGACCCGCTGCGCGGCACCGAGTCGAAGACCCGTCCCGCCACCCCACCCTCGACCCTCATCGCCACCCCGGTGTTCGACGGCGCCAACTGGGACGAGGAGGACGTCGCCGGACGGCACCCGACGATCCAGAAGATCCTCGAGAACCTCCGGCCGGAGTCGCGTGACGGCCGGCGCCTCATCCAACCCGACGGCAAGACGACGCTCTACAACGGGCGGACGGGGGAGCCGTACGACCAGCCCATCACCGTAGGCTTCGTCTACATCCTCAAGCTGGCCCACCTCGTCGACGACAAGATCCACGCCCGCTCGACCGGGCCGTACTCGATGATCACCCAGCAGCCCCTGGGCGGGAAGGCCCAGTTCGGCGGGCAGCGCTTCGGCGAGATGGAGGTGTGGGCCCTCGAGGCCTACGGCTCCGCCTACTGCCTCCAGGAGCTGCTCACCATCAAGTCCGACGACGTGGTCGGCCGGGTCAAGGTCTACGAGGCCATCGTCAAGGGCGAGAACATCCCCGAGCCGGGCATCCCCGAGAGCTTCAAGGTGCTCATCAAGGAGATGCAGGCCCTGTGCCTCAACGTCGAGGTCCTGGCGCAGTCGGGCGAGGAGATCGAGATGCGCGAGCTCGACGAGGACGTCTTCCGCGCTGCCGAGGAGCTCGGCATCGACCTCAGCCGACCCGAGCGTGGCAGCGACGAGGACGACGAGCGCCGCCGCCAGCGCACCAGCTTCTAGCCCCCCTTCCCGTACCGACGACGACAGCACCACGACCCGCTGCAGCGACGCAGCGAACGGAGCGTCCCCATGCTTGACGTGAACGACTTCAGCCAGCTCCGCATCGGTCTGGCCACGGCGGACACCATCCGCATGTGGTCGAACGGCGAGGTGAAGAAGCCGGAGACCATCAACTACCGCACCCTCAAGCCCGAGAAGGACGGCCTCTTCTGCGAGAAGATCTTCGGGCCGACCAAGGACTGGGAGTGCTACTGCGGCAAGTACAAGCGCGTCCGCTTCAAGGGCATCATCTGCGAGCGCTGCGGGGTCGAGGTCACCCGATCCAAGGTGCGACGGGAGCGGATGGGCCACATCGAGCTGGCGGCGCCTGTCGTCCACATCTGGTACCTGCGTGGCACCCGGTCGTGGTTGGCCTACCTGCTGTCGGGCACCGAGGTCCGCGAGGAGCTCAAGGCCAAGCAGCTCGAGAAGGTCATCTACTTCGCAGCCAACCTGGTCACGTGGGTGGACGCCGACAAGCGCCACGACGACCTCGCCAACCTCGAGTCCGAGCTCAACGCCGAGAAGGACGAGATCGTCCGCGAGCGGGAGCTCGAGCTCGCCCGCCGCATGGAGGACCTGGAGCGCGAGATCGCCGCCCTCGAGGCCGAGGGGGCGAGGGAGTCCGACGTCCGTGCCCGGCAGAAGGCGGTCGACAAGGACCTGGCATCGATCCGCGAGCGCTACGACGAGGAGCTCGACCTCGTGCAGCGCAGCTTCGACGAGCTCCGCGACCTGCACCCGCGCAAGATCATCGAGGACGAGATGCTCTGGCGCGAGCTGAAGGACCGCTACGGGGACTACTTCGACGGCGGGATGGGCGCCGACGCCCTCAAGCAGCTCATCGGCCGCATCGACCTCGACGAGGAGGAGGTGAAGCTCAAGGACCAGATCGACCCCACCACGGGCGGGCGCCCGCTGTCGGCCCAGCGCAAGCAGAAGGCCATCAAGCGCCTGAAGATCGTCACCGCCTTCAACCGTCGCGACGAGCACGGCAAGAGGGTCAACGACCCGCGGGCCATGATCCTCGACGTGGTGCCGGTCATCCCACCCGAGCTGCGACCCATGGTCCAGCTCGACGGGGGTCGCTTCGCCACCTCCGACCTGAACGACCTGTACCGCCGGGTCATCAACCGCAACAACCGCCTGAAGCGCCTGCTCGACCTGGGTGCCCCCGAGATCATCGTCAACAACGAGAAGCGGATGTTGCAGGAGGCGGTCGACGCCCTGTTCGACAACGGGCGCCGGGGCCGGCCGGTGACGGGGCCGGGCAACCGCCCGCTCAAGTCGCTCTCCGACATGCTGAAGGGCAAGCAGGGTCGGTTCCGGCAGAACCTGCTGGGCAAGCGCGTCGACTACTCCGGCCGGTCGGTCATCGTGGTCGGGCCCACCCTCAAGCTGCACCAGTGCGGGCTGCCCAAGCAGATGGCGCTCGAGCTGTTCAAGCCCTTCGTCATGAAGGCCCTCGTCGACGCCGAGCTGGCGCAGAACATCAAGTCGGCCAAGCGCATGGTCGAGCGACGCCGCCCCCAGGTGTGGGACGTGCTCGAGGAGGTCATCAAGGAGCACCCCGTCCTGCTCAACCGGGCGCCCACCCTGCACCGCCTCGGCATCCAGGCCTTCGAGCCCGTGCTGGTGGAGGGCAAGGCGATCCAGATCCACCCGCTGGTGTGCACCGCCTTCAACGCCGACTTCGACGGCGACCAGATGGCGGTGCACCTGCCGCTGTCCGCCGAGGCCCAGGCCGAGAGCCGCGTGCTCATGCTCTCGGCCAACAACGTCCTGTCCCCGGCCCACGGTCGACCGCTGGTCACCCCCACCCAGGACATGATCATCGGCGCCTTCTACCTCACCGAGCACATCGAGGGGGCGAAGGGCGAGGGCCGGTCGTTCGGCAACCGGGCCCAGATGGAGCGGGCCCACGACGCCGGCGACGTGGCGCTGCACGCCATGGTGCGCCTGCGGCTGTCGAAGCGGGAGATCCGGGAGGAGGTTGAGGCCGGGCTGCGCGATCCGGTCGACCTCGACTCGCCCCGACCCATCTACCGCCAGAGCACCGTGGGTCGGTTCATCTTCAACCGGGCTCTCCCCCTGGGGTTCGGCTTCGTCGACGAGCCCGTGAAGAAGCGGAACATGGGCGACATCGTCGACCACCTGGCCCGCGACTACCCGAAGTCGGTCGTGCAGAAGAGCCTCGACCAGCTCAAGGACCTCTGCTTCGGCTACGCGGCCCGATCCGGGCTCACCATCTCCATCGACGACGTGAAGACACCGGCGGAGAAGAGCGCCATCCTCGACCGCTACGAGAAGGAGGCCGAGAAGGTCGAGACCCAGTTCCGCCGGGGCATCATCACCGACGGTGAGCGCCGGCAGAAGGAGGTCGAGATCTGGACCAACGCCACCGACGAGGTGCGGGCGGCGTTGGAGAAGACCCTCCAGCAGGAGCACTTCAACCCCATCGACATGATGGTCGGCTCGGGGGCACGGGGGAACATGATGCAGGTCCGCCAGATCGCGGGCATGCGGGGGCTGGTGGCCAACCCCCGTGGCGACATGATCCCTCGACCCATCAAGTCGAACTACCGCGAGGGTCTGTCGATGCTCGAGTACTTCATCGCCACGCCCGGCGCCCGCAAGGGCTTGGTCGACACGGCGTTGCGCACGGCCGACTCCGGCTACCTCACACGTCGCCTCGTGGACGTGGCCCAGGAGCTGATCGTGCGGGAGCAGGACTGCCACCGCGAGGGCCAGCCGGCCCGCGGCCTGTGGATCGAGGACGTCGTGCCCGACCAGGCCGGACGGCGGTCCTACCTCGAGACGCGCATCTTCGGGCGGATCCTGGTCGCCGACGTGTCGCTGTCGGCGGACAACCCCCACGCCGAGCTGGCCGGGACCACCCTGGCCGCCGGCACGATGATCGGCGACGTCGAGATGGCTGCGCTCCGTGACGATCCCGTCGTGGACAGGGTTCGGGTGCGCTCGGTCCTCACCTGCCAGGCGGACTTCGGCGTGTGCGCCGCCTGCTACGGCCGTTCCCTGGCCACCGGCCGCGTCATCGAGCTCGGCGAGGCCGTCGGGGTCATCGCCGCCCAGTCGATCGGCGAGCCCGGGACCCAGCTGACGATGCGGACGTTCCACACCGGTGGCATCGCCGGGTCCGACATCGCCGGCGGCCTGCCCCGCGTGGTCGAGCTGTTCGAGGCCCGGTCGCCCAAGGGCAAGGCGACGCTGTCGCACCTGTCGGGTGTGGTCCGCATCGCCGACGACGAGGGTCGGGGGCGCGTGATCACGGTGGTGGCCGACGACGGGACCGAGCACGCCTACACCGTGCCCACCCTGGCACGCCTGGAGGTGAGCGACGGCCAGGAGATCTCCGCCGGCGACCCCATCGTCGACGGCCCGCGTGACCCGAAGGAGCTCCTCGAGATCAAGGGTGTGCGCGAGACGCAGCAGTACCTGGTCACGGAGGTCCAGCGCGTCTACCGCGACCAGGGTGTCTCCATCCACGACAAGCACATCGAGCTGATCGTGCGGCAGATGACCCGGCGGGTCGTGGTGCAGGAGCCCGGCGACAGCCGGTTCCTGCCCGGAGAGGCGGTCGACGCCAAGGTGTACACCGACGAGAACAAGCGACTGGTGCAGGAGTCGAAGACCCCGGCGGAGGGCCGACCGGTGATGATGGGCATCACCAAGGCGTCGCTGGCCACCGACTCGTGGCTGTCGGCGGCGTCCTTCCAGGAGACGACGCGGGTGCTCACCGAGGCGGCCATCGAGAGCCGTTCCGACGGCCTCAACGGCCTCAAGGAGAACATCATCATCGGCAAGCTCATCCCGGCGGGGACGGGCATGGCGGAGTACAACGACATCGCCACCGCCGCCCCCGACTACAAGCCCATGGACTACTGGTCGTCCGAGCGGGAGGACCAGGGCATCGCCGAGTGGCTCACGGGCAACTACGAGGCGCAGGGCCAGGGCGCCGGTGACCTCGCCGCCGTGGTGGGGTTGCCGTCGGGCGAGGAGGGGCAGCCCCCCGAGGCAGGCGCCGGGAGCTGACCACCGGTCCTGCCGGCGGCGGCCGGAGGGTGCGACGGCCGGAGGGCCGGGCCCACCCTCGAGGTCGGCCGTCGCCGGCCCGGCGCCCCCGAGAGGTCATGTCCCGACCCCGTCCCGCGGAGGTGGCCGGTGGGCGAGTGCCCCCGTGCCATCGCCCGGGGCGAGGTCGCCGGCGCGTCGGTGGGCGCCCACCGGCCGGCGGGCGATGCCGCCGGCCGGCAGGTGCCCGAGGGCGTGCCCGAGCATCAGGGGGAGGTCGTCAGCCCACGGCGACGGTGTCCGAGCGAGCCAGCACCGCCCCCGACCCGGCGAGGGCCTCGACGGCCACGGCGTCGGCGTCCCGAGCCAAGGTCGTGACCGTCTCGAAGCCGTCCCGGCGCACCTCTGCCACGGTCTCCAGGTGCTCTTCGTCGTCGCCGGCCAGGACCCGCCACGAGGCGATGCCGGTGGCCCCGTTCCAGCTGGCGGCCACCTCGATCGCTCGTCCCTCGCCCTCCGGGGCATCGACCGAGCGGGCCACGACGTCCGGTGGCCCTCCGGGCCGGCCGGACCAGTCGCACCGGTAGGCGCGGTACGAGTCCGCCGGTGCGAACGACGCGTCGAAGGTGACCGTGCCGTCGGGCGCGAACTCCGTCATCCTTCCGGCGCTGCCCCACCCGACGAAGATGCCGTGGCCGGGCAGCACCTGCGTGTTGCCCTGCGTCCCCGCGCTGAGGCTGGCTGGGTGCCGGGTGGCCGACACCAACCTGGCCGTGCGGGCTCGGGTGTCGACGTCGAGCACCAGGGCCCGGGACGGGTCCCCGCCGGCGGTGGAGGCGTGGTTGTCGAAGAGGCTGAAGCGCGAGCCCCCGAGCCACTGGGCATCGTGCTGCCACGCGAACGACGCCCCCGGGCCCATGTCGATGTCCGAGCGCTTCCCGCCCATCGTCCAGCGGACGTCGCCGGTCCTCCGGTCGACCGCGTAGACGGCGTGGGTGTTGCGTGCCGAGACCAGCAGCGTGCCGTCGGGGCCGGGGGCCACCGAGTTGGCGTGGAACCAGTCGAACGCCCCCTCCTCGGTGGACCCGTCCTCGCGGCCGCGTGGTCGGCTGTAGGTGTCGGCGACGGGGACGTGGTCGCCGGCTCGCCACTCGAACAGCACCTTCCCCGTGGCCACGTCGACCTCCCGGACGAGGTTCTCGTGCTCGTAGCCGTCGGTCGGCCCGCCGGCGGAGGACAGGTCCGCCGGCTCCACCCGGTACACCAGCAGCAGGGCCGTGCCCTCGTCGGTCAGCCGGAGCTCGTGGAAGTCGGCGCCGCCCCCGGCCCGCAGCCTGGCCACCTCGCGGTAGCGACGGTCGACCATCACGGCCTCACCGGAGCCGCGTCCCGCGGCCGAGCGGCCCTCCCACCACGTGAGCACCGGCTGGCCCCGGTAGGTCTGGACGCGCAGGTCGGCTGCCGTCTCTCCCCCCGGGGCGGGGGACACCCAGACGGGCTCGCCGTGCCGGTCGACGATGAGGGGTCCGGCCTGGGCGCCGTGGCGCTTGGGCGCGAGGCAGAGGAGGCCGGTCGGTGAGCCTCCCGGGGTGACGATGTGCACGACCGGCGGCGTGAGGTCGGGGCGGCTGACGTAGCGGTGGTGCGGGACCCGCTCCAGCGACCCCTCCTCCTGCCCCGGAGCGGGCGGGGACGCGTCGGTGGTGGCGGTCGATCGGGACCGGTCGCCGGTCGCCGACCCGCCGCTGCAGCCGCCACCGGAGATGACGGCCGCCACCGCCGTCGTCATCGCCAGGGTGGTCAGCCACGAGCGCGACCTCCGCCGGGGGACCGCGGTCGTGTGGTGTCCCGGGCACGCCATGGCGGTGAAGGTACGCCAGGGCGTCTCTGCCCGGGGAGCGGGCCGGGTGTCGCCCCCGCGGTCAGTTCTTGAGGATATCGCGGAAGGGGGACGTCGTGTCGATGCCCGGCTCCTTGGGCAGGCCGAGGACCCGCTCACCCACGATGTTCCGGAGCACCTCGTCCGTACCCCCGGCGATCCGCATGGCCGGGGTGCCGCACAGGAACTTGGCCCAGGCGAACGTGCCCCACTCGCCGGTGTCGGCCGTCATGCGGGGGCCCAGCACGTTGCCGACGAGCTCGGCCGTCTCGGTCAGGTTCCGCGTCAGCGCCAGCTTGCCGATGGACATCTCCGGGCCGGGCAGCTGGCCCGCCCGGATCCTGTCCAGCGCCCGCTGGTTGGTGAGCCTGGCGACCTGGAAGGCCGTGTAGAGCCGCATGAGCTGATCGCGGAGGACGCGGTCGTCGGCCCGGCCGAAGTGCCGCAGCATCTGCGAGAGCCGGGACACGTCGGCAAGGCCCATCCCGCCGCCACCGCCGCCGGAGCCGATCGACGCCCGCTCGTTCATCAACGTGGTCAGGGCCACCGTCCATCCCTGGTTGACGTCCCCCAGGCGGTGGTCGTCGGGGACGCGCACGTCGTCGAAGTAGACCTCGTTGAAGGAGGCGCCCCCGGTCATCTGGCGGAGGGGGCGGACGTCGACCCCGTGGGCGTGCATGTCGAGGACGAAGCCGGTCAGGCCCTTGTGCTTGGGCATGTCGGGGTCGGAGCGGCAGATGACCTCGCCGATGTCGCTGTACTGGGCACCCGAGGTCCACACCTTCTGACCGTTGATCACCCACTCGTCGCCGTCGCGCTCGGCCCGGGTCTGCAGGCCGGCCAGGTCCGATCCGGCGCCCGGCTCGCTGAAGAGCTGGCACGCCACGAGATCACCGCGGTAGAGGGCCGGGAGGTAGCGGGCCCGGATGTGGGGTTGCGCGTGGTCCTTGATGGTGGGCGCCACCATGCCCAGACCGATGCCGAAGAATCCCTGGTCCGGCACGTCGTACCGGGACTCGAGGCCGGCGTAGGCGCGCTCGTAGGCCGCGGGCAGCTCGCGCCCGCCCAGCTCGGCGGGGCCCGTGATGTAGCCGAACCCCGCGTCGAAGCGCCGGGCGCGCCACTCCTTGGCGGCGGCCAGCTTCTCGCGCTCCGCCTCGGGCTCGATCTCCTCGAACATGGCGACGTCGTCGCTGCCCTCACCCCACACGAAGGCCTTGACCTCGGGCTTGAGCTCGGCGTTGGCATCGAGGAACGCCGTGACCTCGGCGCGGAAGTCCTCGATGGTCGGCATGGTCGGTGTGGTCGGCATGGCGGTCCCCTCCGTCCCGTCTCTTGACCGTGCGGTCAAGATAGCTCCGGGCCACGTCGCCCGCCCGCCCGGGCCCCGGAGCGAGCGCGGTGAGGTGCGGTGGCTCGGTCGGCGGGGCGGCGTGGGATCGCCACGGCGGCGACGGCGGAGCGGTACGCTCGGCCCTCTGTCGTGGACCGGTGAGGGACCAGCGTGGCACCCTCGGCCGGCGGGTCCCTCGCACCGGCCCCACCCCGCCAGCGGTGCGCCCGCATCACAGGTTGCCGCTCGTGCACGGGCACCCGTAGGATGACCCGTCGGTCTTCGACGCGCCGCGCGCGTCGGCCAATCGGCCCCCCAGAGTCCCACGGTCGCCGTCGTTCGCGAGGTTGCGAGTGCCCACCATCCAGCAGTTGGTCCGCAAGGGCCGGAGTTCCAAGACGTCGAAGGCCAAGACGCCGGCGCTGAAGGGCGCCCCCCAGCGGCGCGGCGTCTGCACCCGGGTGTTCACGAACACGCCGAAGAAGCCGAACTCGGCGCTTCGCAAGGTGGCCCGGGTCCGGCTCAACAGCGGCATCGAGGTGACCGCCTACATCCCAGGCGAGGGGCACAACTTGCAGGAGCACTCGATCGTCCTGGTCCGGGGAGGCCGCGTGAAGGACCTTCCCGGTGTCCGGTACAAGATCATCAGGGGCACGCTGGACACCGCCGGCGTGCGCGACCGGAAGCAGGCTCGCAGCCGCTACGGCGCCAAGAGGGAGGGCTGATCCGATGCCCCGCCGTGGTGCTGCTCCCCGCCGTCCCCTCATGCCCGACCCCGTGTTCAAGTCCGTGCTGGTCACCCAGCTCACCAACAAGGTGCTCATGCACGGCAAGAAGTCCACGGCGGAGTCGATCGTGTACGACGCGCTCGACATCGTCGCCCAGAAGACCGACGGCGACGCCCTCGCCGCCCTCAAGCGAGCGGTCGACAACGTGAAGCCCCAGCTCGAGGTCAAGAGCCGGAGGGTGGGAGGTGCCACCTACCAGGTGCCGGTCGAGGTCCGAGCCCATCGTGCCAACACGCTGGCGATCCGGTGGATCACGGGCTTCGCTCGGGGTCGGCGCGAGCGCACCATGGCCCAGCGCCTGGCCGCCGAGCTGGTCGACGCCAACAACGGCATCGGCAGCGCGGTGAAGCGGAAGGAAGACATGCACAAGATGGCCGACTCCAACAAGGCGTTCGCGCACTACCGCTGGTAGCCCCCACCCAGCTGGGGGTGCAGCCCCCACGGCGTGCAACCCCAGACGACCGGGCTGAAGGGCTCGGTCGTCGCCATGTCGAGCGACCGGTGCGTCGGCGACAGACCACATCGACCGAGAGACGAAGAGGATGACAAAGCGCAGCCAGCCGCTCGAGCGGGTCCGGAACATCGGGATCATGGCCCACATCGACGCGGGCAAGACGACCACGACCGAGCGGATCCTCTACTACACCGGTCGCACCTACAAGATCGGTGAGGTGCACGAGGGCGCCGCCACCATGGACTGGATGGTCCAGGAGCAGGAGCGCGGCATCACCATCACGTCGGCCGCCACGACGTGCTTCTGGAACGGGACCCAGATCAACATCATCGACACGCCCGGCCACGTCGACTTCACCGTCGAGGTCGAGCGGTCGCTGCGCGTCCTCGACGGCGCGGTGGCGGTGTTCGACGGCGTCGCCGGCGTGGAGCCCCAGACGGAGACCGTCTGGAAGCAGGCCGACCGGTACCGCGTGCCCCGCATCTGCTTCGTCAACAAGATGGACCGCCTGGGGGCGGACTTCTATGCCGCCCTGGCGTCGATCGAGGACCGGTTGGCCGCCACCACCGCCGTGGTCCAGCTGCCCATCGGGGCCGAGGGCCACTACAGGGGTGTGGTCGACCTCATCACCATGCAGGCCCTCGTGTGGCTGGACGAGGAGCTGGGCGCCAAGTGGGAGGTCCGGGAGATCCCCGACGACCTCCGGCCCGAGGCCGACGAGTACCGGCAGCGCCTCATCGACGTCCTGTCGAGCTTCGACGAGACCATCCTCGAGAAGTACGTCGGCGACGAGGAGATCACCGTCGACGACCTCCAGCGCGCCCTGCGGGCCGGCACGCTGGCCAACGAGATCGTTCCCGTGCTCAACGGCTCGGCCTTCAAGAACAAGGGCGTCCAGCCGCTCCTCGACGCCATCGTCGCCTACCTGCCGAGCCCCTTCGACCTCCCCCCGGTGGTGGGCCTGTCGGTGAAGGGCAACGAGCAGGTGGAGCGGAAGCCGTCCGACGACGAGCCGTTCGCGGCCCTGGCCTTCAAGATCATGTCGGATCCCCACGTCGGCAAGCTCACGTACTTCCGCGTCTACTCGGGGGTGCTGGAGAAGGGGTCGCAGGTCGTCAACACCACCACCGGCTCCAAGGAGCGGATGGGTCGCATCCTCCAGATGCACGCCAACCACCGCGAAGACGTCGATGCCGTCATGACGGGCGACATCGCCGCCGGCATCGGTCTCAAGAACACTCGGACCGGTGACACGCTCACCACGCCGGGCCACGAGATCACCCTCGAGCAGCTCGAGTTCCCCGAGCCCGTCATCCACGTGGCGGTCGAGCCGAAGACCAAGGTCGACCAGGAGAAGATGTCGAGGGCCCTCCAGTCGCTTTCCGAGGAGGACCCCACCTTCCAGGTCCGCACCGACGAGGACACCGGCCAGACCGTCATCTCCGGCATGGGGGAGCTGCACCTCGAGGTCATCGTCGACCGCATGCTGCGCGAGTTCAAGGTCGACGCCACGGTGGGCAAGCCACAGGTGGCCTATCGGGAGACCATCACGCAGACCGTGGACAAGGTCACCTACACCCACAAGAAGCAGACGGGTGGGTCGGGACAGTTCGCGGAGGTCACCGTGACGATGGAGCCCACCGGCCCCGGCGGCGGGTACGAGTTCGTGGACAAGATCACCGGTGGCCGCGTGCCGAAGGAATACATCCCTGCGGTGGACGCCGGCATCCAGCAGTCGCTCGACGCCGGCGTGCTCGCCGGGTACCCCACGGTGGACGTGCGCGTCACCCTCGTCGACGGCAAGTACCACGAGGTCGACTCGTCGGAGATGGCCTTCAAGATCGCCGGCTCCATGGTGTTCAAGGAGGCGGCCCGCAAGGCCAGGCCGGTGCTGCTGGAGCCCATCATGTCGGTCGAGGTCGTGACCCCCGAGGACTACATGGGCGACGTCATCGGTGACCTGAACAGCCGTCGTGGCCGTGTCGGCGGCATGGAGCAGCGTGGCAAGAGCCAGGTGATCCGGGCCCAGGTGCCCCTGTCGGAGATGTTTGGTTACGCTACGGACCTGCGGTCGCGCACGCAGGGTCGCGCCACGTACACCATGCAGTTCAACAGCTACCAGCAGACCCCTGCGGCGGTGCAGGAGGAGATCGTCGCCCGCGTGCGCGGCGAGTAGCCACCTCCCTGCTCTTCATCCCGTCCCCATTCACAGAGGATCAACACAGTCATGTCCAAGGCAAGGTTCGAGCGGAGCAAGCCGCATCTGAACATCGGGACCATGGGTCACATCGACCATGGGAAGACGACGTTGACGGCGGCGATCACGAAGGTGTTGGCGGACGCGAACCCGAACGTGGAGGCGATGGCG
>DASUJB010000069.1:0-3000 GCA_036279475.1 Acidimicrobiales bacterium
CCACCGGGATCGCCTACGAGACGGTGCAGGCCTCCGACGGCTCGCTCCCGCTGCTGGCGCCCATGAGCGAGGTGGCGGGCCGCATGTCGGTGCAGGTCGGGGCCCATCACCTGGAGCGGCACAACGGTGGGCGCGGGGTGCTCCTGGGCGGCGCGCCCGGGGTGGCGCCCGCCCGGGTCGTCGTCCTCGGCGCCGGGAACGTGGGGTGGAACGCGGCGTGGATGGCCGCCGGGCTCGAGGCACGCGTCGACCTGCTCGACAAGGACGTCGACCGCCTCCGCCACGTGGACCAGATCCAGCGTGGCCGCGTCACCACGCTGGCCTCCAACCGCGGCACGGTCGAGCGGGTGGTGGCAGAGGCCGACCTGGTCATCGGGGCGGTGCTCGTCCCCGGGGGGCGGGCGCCCGTCGTGGTCACCGAGGAGATGGTGGCGGGGATGAGGCCAGGAGCCGTCGTGGTCGACGTCGCCATCGACCAGGGGGGCTGCGTCGAGACCTCCCACGAGACGACGCACGAGGACCCGGTGTACGAGCGTCACGGCGTCATCCACTACGCGGTGGGCAACATCCCCGGTGCCGTGCCCAACACCTCCACCTACGCCCTGACCAACGTGACCCTGCCCTACGTCGTGGAGCTGGCCCGCGGGGGCGTGGCCGGGGCCGCCACGCTCGACCCGGCGTTGGCGGCGGGCATCAACACGGTGGGGGGAGCGGTGGTGAACGCGGCGGTGGCGGAGGCGGTCGGCCGACCGGCCGTCGACCTGGCCCAGGCGCTGGGTACGAGGTGAGGCCGGGGCGGTGCCGTCTCCCGGCGAGCGCCCCGCACGGTCTCAGCGGAGGAGGAGCTCCAGCACCACGACGTCGAGCCACCGCCCGAACTTGCGCCCGACCTCGCGCTCGGTGCCCACGACGGCGAAGCCGTGCGCCTGGTGCAGGCGGATCGAGGCCTCGTGGCCACCCACGACGCGAGCGAAGACGGCGTGGAAGCCGTGGGCGGTCGCCACCACCACGAGCTCGCCCAGGAGGAGGCGACCGAGGCCTCGTCCCTGGTGGTCGTGGCGGACGTACACGGAGTCCTCGACGCTGGTGGCGTACGCCGCCTTCGCCCGCCACGGCGACAGGGCTCCGTAGCCGACCACCTCGCCGTCCTCCTCGGCCACGACGACGGCATGCGCCCCGCTGCGGTCGCCGAGGTAGCGCCGCTGCTCCTCGAGGCTGCGAGGGGAGATGTCGAAGGTGACCGTCGACGTCGTCACCTCACGGTTGTAGATCTGCCGGATGGGCTCCGCGTCGTCCAGCCGGGCGGGCCGCACCGTGGCGGGCGAAGGCGTCACCCGGGCACCATACGGCGGGGCCGGAGCACCCCTGCCACGGGTGGCGGCGGTGGGGGGAGGGCGCCGGCGACCGTCGCCGGCCGGGATGGCGTGCAGGTGCCCGCCACGCCCGGCCAGCGGGGCCGGTCGCCCCGTGGGAGCCCCAGCTCCCCGGCGGGGCGGGCCGGGATCAGTCGGCGGCCAGCGCCGGCTCGATGAGGGCCAGCTCCCCCGCCAGGGCCTCGAGGCGGGCCCAGCTGGCGATGGCCTCGTCCTCGGTGAGGAGGATGACCTGGAGGTCGCCCACCAGGCCGGGCAGGAGCTCGAGGAGGAGGGGCACCACGGCCGGCTCCAGCTGCTCGAAGGTCTCGTCGAGGACCACCGGCGGCCGGTTGCCGCCCGTCCCGGTGGCTGCCGTGAGCTGCGAGACGATGGCCTGGGCGAGGGCCACGGCCTCGTCGTCGGAGAGGTCGGGGGCGCTGGAGGACAGGGAGCGGAGGGCGGCGATGTGCTGGCGGAGGCGGGCGGCGGCCTGGATCTCCGTCCGACGGTCGATGGCCCAGTCCACGTCGGTGCTGCCGGCCAGCGAGCGCCACGCGGCGGCGGGATCGCTCCGGCGGCCTGCCCCGTTCACGAGGTCGTCGGCCGCGGTCCACAGCGCGACCTGGTCGACGGCGGAGAGGGCCCGGACGGCGTCGTTCCGAGGGGTCCGGTTGCGGAGGTCGGCGGCGGTGATGCGCGTGACGGTCGACCGCCCGTACCGGCCGCCGACGACGTCGACCCGCCCGTCGAGGCTCTGATGGTGGGCGGTGACGTCCGTGGAGGAGGCGACGTCGATGACCCGGTCGGGACCGGACGCCGGGCGCATCACCACGAGCCGGCGCCCGGCATCGTCGACGACCTCGAGGTGCACGCCGTGCACCGTGCCGTGGAGCCCACCCGACAGCAGCGCCGCCAGCGCGGCACGAGCGTCTGCGGGCATGCCCCCGAGCACGGTCAACCGCGGATGGAAATCTACCGACGCGGCCTCGCCGTCGCCCTCGACTATCAAGCGTTCCACCAGCACGTGGCCTCTATCGGCGCACCGATCCGGGGACTTGAGCAGTTTCTTTACGAATGTGTCGCGAACAGGCGACGCGAGCACCCTCCGTAGTGGAGCCTCTCCTCCGGCGGGGCTCGGCGCCCCCGACCCCGCCCGGTTGGCCGTGGCCGTCGCGGCGGCGGTAGGCTCGAAACTCCGGGCCGGCACCGTCCGGTGCTGCCGGCGGCCCCGCCACGCAGGCCCGCCCCCTTAGCTCAGTCGGCAGAGCACAGCCATGGTAAGGCTGGTGTCGTCGGTTCGATTCCGACAGGGGGCTCGCACATCGGTCGCGGTTGACGCCGCGCCGTTGCTGCGCGCTGGCACCCTGGTGTCGGTGCCACGTCCATGGCGGCGTAGCTCAGTTGGTTAGAGCACTCGGCTCATAATCGAGTTGTCGCCGGTTCGAGTCCGGCCGCCGCTACTCACACCCCTCTCACCCTTCTGCGAGACCAGGAGGTCCGCGCGATGTCCAAGGCAAGGTTCGAGCGGAGCAAGCCGCATCTGAACATCGGGACCATGGGTCACATCGACCATGGGAAGACGACGTTGACGGCGGCGATCACGAAGGTGTTGGCGGACGCGAACCCGAACGTGGAGGCGATGGCG
>DASUJB010000070.1:0-3033 GCA_036279475.1 Acidimicrobiales bacterium
CAGCCGGCCTCCGGGGGGGCGGCCGGCCCCGGCCGCGGCCGGGGCCGCGGCGGCCACCGCCGGGGCGGGGGGGGCCGTGGCCGGCGGGGCCGCCGGGGCGGCCCGCACGCGGCCACGGGAGGCCTCCGGGGAGAGGGGGGCCGGGAGCGGCTCGTGCTCGGGGGGCACGCCCATGGTGCGGACGGCGTACCGGCCGATGTCGGCGAAGGCGGGAGCGGCCACCCGGGCGGCGTAGGGCGACGTGGCGGGCTCGTCGATGACGACGATGACCGACAGCTGGGGGTCGTCGGCGGGGAGGAACCCGGCGAAGGTGGCGATGTAGTGGTAGGCGCCGGCCGCGTCGCGGTAGCCGCCCCCCTCCTGCGGCTTGCGCGCCGTGCCGGTCTTGCCGGCGACGGCGTACCCGTCCATGGCGGCGGCGGCGCCGGTCCCGTTCTCGATCACTCCGGCCAGCATGGCACGCATCTGCCGGGCGGTCGCCGGCGACACGACCCGGTGGGCCCGGCCCGCCGGCGCGTCGTGCCGCCGGCCCTGGGCGTCACGGGTGGCGGCCACCAGGGAGGGCGCCACGTAGACGCCGTCGTTGGCGAGGACGTTGTAGGCGAAGAGCATCTGCAGGGCGGTGACGGAGACGCCTTGGCCGAGGGGGATCGAGCCGATCGATGTGCCCGACCAGTCGTCGAGCTCTGGCACCAGGCCCTCCTCCTCGTGGGGCAGCCCGAGCCCCGTCCCCCGCCCGAAGCCGAAACGCCGGAGGTACTCGTGCACCCGCTCCTCCCCGAGCCGGCGAGCGAGCGTGATGGTCCCCACGTTGGACGAGCGGGCGAGGATCTCGGCCACGGTCAGGTCGCCCGGGTGCGAGTCGCGGTAGGTGTGGTCGGCGACGCGCAGCGACGGCGGCACGGTGACGACCTCCTCGGCGGTGGCGACACCCTCCTCGAGGGCGGCCGCCAGGGTGATGACCTTGTTGACCGAGCCGGGCTCGTAGTTGGCCGTGACGGCCCGGTCCTCGCTGGCGTTCCGGGCGATCCCGGTGGCCGGGTCGGCCTCCTGGTTGGCCATGGCCAGGACCTCCCCCGTCCCCGGGTCGGAGACCACGGCGATGCCTCCCCGGGCCCCGGTGGCGCCGATCTGGCGCTGGAGGACGGCCTCCACCGCGCCCTGCAGGTCCCGGTCCAGGGTGAGGATGAGGTCGTCCCCGGGACGGGCCGGGTCGATCTGGTGCCGACCGGCGGGGATGGTGCGACCGGCGGGGTCGCGTTCGACGACGAGGTGGCCGGGCTCGCCCGCCAGCTCGTCCTGGAAGGCGAGCTCCACCCCGGAGACGCCGTCGCCGTCGACGTCGACGCCGCCCAGGACGGCCCGGGCCAGGTCCCCCGCCGGCGTGAACCGGGACTGCTCGCCGAAGAGGAGGATGCCCGGGATGTCGAGGGCGCGGACGGCGTCGGCCACCTCGTCGTCGACCTGGCGGGCCAGGTAGACGAACCGGACGTCCTCGGTGAGCTTGCGCACCAGCTCCGCCTCGTCGAGCCGGAGGACGGGCGCCAGGCGCCGCGCCGCGCCGCGCGGGTGGGCCACGATGCTGGGGTCGGCGGCGATGCTGGTCCGGGGGATCGAGATGGCGAGGTCGTTGCCCTGCCGGTCGAAGATCGCGCCCCGCCCTCCCGCCAGCTCGATGGGCTCGATGCGCTGCTGCTCGCCGTAGGCGGCGTACTGGGACGCCCCCACCGTCTGGACGTAGGCCAGGCGGACGACGACCGCCCCGAACAGCAGGAGCAACCCCACCAGCAGGGCCAGCGAGCGGGTGCGGAGCGTGCTCCCCCGCACCTCGAACCGGCGGGGGGAGCCCGTCGCCCCCGCTCGAGCCGGGTGCCCGCCCGGGCCACGCCCGGCGCGACCGCCCGGTTCCCGGCGGGGGGACCCGGGCCCCGGCGGGCGGGGCCGCGGGGCCGGTCGGGGCCGACCGCCGGCGCGCCCGACCACCGCGGGGCCGGTGGAGGTGCCGGCACGGGGCGGTCGGCGCGGTCCGCCCCCACGCGACGACGTCCCCGGGGGCCGCCCCGGGCGGGGCGGGGAGCCGCCGGTCGAACTGCGAGCGGACCGGGACGGGCGCCTCGCCGTCGACGGCGGCCGGGGACGGCCCGCCCCGGTCGCGGTCACGGCGTGGCCTCGAGGTAGGGCTTGACGCGGGCGGCGCTGGTGTCCGGCGAGGGCCCCTCGTCGGCGGGCTCGTCACCGGGAGGTGCCGGCTCGTCGGGCGTCAACCACACGACCTCGCCGGCCGGCACCATGCCGAGGTCCTCGGTCGCCTGGCGCCGGACCCGGTCCGGCGACTTCAGCCGGGCCACCTCCAGGCGCAGCTCCTGGTACCGCGCCTGCTCCGCGGCAACCCGGCCGTCGAGCTCGTCGACCCGACCCTGCTGCTCGATCAGGAGGGCGTGGGTGGCGGCCACGGCGAAGAGGGCGCCGAAGGCGCCCACGGTGAGCACCACGCCGGTGCGAGGGCTGAGCCGCAGGCCCCAACCGCCACGGCGGGGGCGGACGACCCGGAGGTGGCGCCGGTCCTCGGGCCGCTCGGTGCCGGGGCGCCGGGGATCGACGGGGACCGTGGGGACGGTAGGACGGACCGTGGCCATCAGGGGACCTCCTTGGGGTCGAGCTTCTCGACGGCGCGGAGGCGGGCGGCCTCGGCGCGCCGGTTCTCCGCCACCTCGACGGCGTCGGGGCGCCGGGCCCCCCGCCGCAGCAGTCGGACGGTGGGCCGGACGTCGGGGGGCGGCGGGAGGTGGGACGGACCGGTCCACCCCCCGGTGGCGGCCCGGCGGAATCGCTCCTTGACGATGCGGTCCTCCCCCGAGTGGTAGGCGAGCACGGCGCAGCGGCCGCCGGGGGCCAGGAAGTCGATCGCCTGGTCGAGGGAGTCGGCGAGGATCGAGAGCTCGTCGTTCACCTCGATGCGCACGGCCTGGAACGTGCGCCGTGCGGGGTGGCCCCCCCGGCGGCGGGCCGGCGCCGGGATGGCGTCGCGCACGA
>DASUJB010000071.1:0-5986 GCA_036279475.1 Acidimicrobiales bacterium
GGGACCGGGGGCCGGAGCTTGCGCAGCGCCACCTCGACCGCGACGACCCGACCGTCGACGGCCAGGACGGCGTCGGCCACGCGCGCCGCCAGCCGCTCGAGGAGCGCGGCGGGCCCGGCGGCGACGGCGGCGACGGCGCGGGCGCACACGGCCCCGTAGTCGACGGTGTCGACCAGGTCGTCGCTGGCCCCCGCCCCGGCCAGGTCGAGCGCGAGGTCGAGGTCGATCTCGAGCGGCTGGTCCTCCCCCCGCTCCTGGTCGGGCACGCCGACCCGACCGAGGACCCGTAGGCCGCGGAGCTCGATGCGGTCGCCCGCCGAGGGCGTCATCGTGGCCTGACCTCCAGGGCGGGTCAGGCGTCCCGGCGCCCGGCGACCCGGGCGGCGGCCCGGGGGCGGGTGCCGGCGGACGGGGGGCCGACCCCCGGACGGCCACCGGACGGTCCGGGCTGGCCCTCGAGCGCGGGGGCGGCACGCCTCTCGGCTCGCAGGTCGTGGGCCGCGGCCACCAGGGTGCGCCCCCGGGGCCCGAGCTGGCGGCCGGTGAGGCGCTCGGTCACCGAGATGGCCTGGGGCCCGAACGGCACGAGGTCGGCCCACAGGAGGTAGCCGGCCACCAGGCCACAGATCCGGTCGCCCACCTCCTCCTGGTGCACCAGCAGCTTCTCCCCCCCGGCCAGCAGCCGGTGCAGCTCGTGGTAGAGGGCACGCTGGAAGGCGACGGGGTCGTCGTGGGGCCCCTGGGGGCGGTGCAGCCAGGCGACGCCCGCCTCGTCGTAGTTGTGGAGGTTGTGGGCGGCGGCGATCAGCGAGATGACGTGGGTGAAGCCCTGCTCGCGGATCCAGATGATCTCCTCCTGCCGCCGGACGCGGCGGTGGTTGGCGCCGTAGCCGCCAGGTCGCTCGCACAGCGCCAGGCGCTCCTTCAGCACCCACACGAAGTTGCGCGGGGTGATGCCCTGGGCCCACTTACCCTTCATGGCTGCCACGTCTGCGATCTCCTTGTCGCTCGTCAGGCGGCCGGCGCCGCCGCCGCCAGGGCGGCGCGGGCCGCCACGGTCGCCGCCACGTCGTGCACCCGGACCATGGACACCCCCTGCCGCATGGCCCACACCGCCGTCGCCACGGAGCCCTCGAGGCGGTCGGTGGGCGGAGGGATGGCCCGGCCGTCGCCGGCGACCGCCGCCCGGGCGTCGGCCCGGGCGGCCAGGCGGCCGAGCACCTGCTTGCGACTGGTGCCCACGAGCACGGGGAACCCGGTGGCGACCAGCACGTCGAGGTGGGCCAGCAGGGCGAGGTTGTGGGCCTGGGCCTTGCCGAAGCCGATGCCCGGGTCGATCCACACCTCGCCGACGCCGGCGGCGCGCGCCGCATCGGCCCGCTCGACGAGGAAGTCGCGCACCTCGGACACCACGTCCCCGTACCGCGGGTGGTCCTGCATGGTCCGGGGATCGCCCAGCATGTGCACGGCCACGAACCCCCCGCCCGCGGCGGCTGCCACGGCGGCCAGCGATGCCGACACGTCGTTGACCATGCGGGCGCCGGCGGCCAGGGCCCGCCGGGCCACCTCGGCGTGCCGGGTGTCGATGGAGACGGCCACCCCCTCGGCGGCCAGCGCCTCGACGACGGGGAGGACCCGGCGCAGCTCCTCGTCGACCGGCACGGGCTCGGCCCGGGGACGGGTGGACTCACCCCCCACGTCGATCCAGTCGGCGCCGTCGGCGACGGCGGCCCGGCCGTGGGCGACGGCCGCCGCGTGCCCCAGGTAGCGACCACCGTCCGAGAAGGAGTCCGGGGTCACGTTGACGACACCCATGATCAGGGGACGGGCGACCTGCACGAGAGCCCATCCTAGGCCGCCGTCCGCGCTCCCTCGCGCCGCTCTGTGTGAGCCACCAGGTGCGACGGCGCCCCGGGATCGGCACGCCCCCGGCTGGTTCCGCCGGGCACGGGCCCACCCGGCGCCCTCGGGGTCGGGCACCGACGCGCGGGAGACGACCACGGAACGTGGCGTCAGGGGGTTCAGCGCTGGCCGACGATGAAGCGCATGGCCTCCTCCCGGGTGGCCACGCTGGTGCGGAACAGGCCCCGCACCGCCGAGGTCACCGTGGTGGAGCCCGGCTTGCGCACCCCGCGCATCGTCATGCAGAGGTGCTCAGCCTCGACCACCACCATCACGCCCCGGGGGGCCAGGGTCTGGTCGATCTCGTCGGCGATCTGGGTGGTCAGGCGCTCCTGCACCTGCGGTCGCCGGGCGTAGGCGTCAACCAGGCGCGCCAGCTTCGACAGCCCGGTGATGCGCCCGTTGCGGCCGGGGATGTAGGCGACGTGCGCCTTCCCGATGAACGGGACCATGTGGTGCTCGCACAGGCTCTGCACCGCCATGTCGCGCACCATCACCATCTCGTCGTGGCCGGCGTCGAAGGTGACGGCCAGGTGCGTGTCGGCCTGCTCGTGCAGGCCGGAGCAGACCTCGGCGTACATCCGGGCCACCCGGACGGGCGTGTCCCGCAGGCCGTCGCGGTCCGGGTCCTCGCCGATGGCCTCGAGGATCTCCCGCACCGCCTTGGCGATGCGGTCGAGGTCCATCGGCGTGTCGATGGGCGGGAACTCGCGACTGGGCCACTCGTCGGCCATTGGGCCCCTCCTCGTCATCCGGTGGCGGTCGCCGGTCCGTCAGGTGCTCGACGGCCGGGGCGCCCGCACCTGGCGCCAGCGTTGCACCCGCCGCCACAGCGACGCGGCGGGCGCGGTGAGGGCCCACCGGGTACCGGCCTCGGGCCGGGCCGACACCTCGGCCACCCGAACCTCCTCGGCGACCCGGTGGCGCCGGGCCCGGACCGGCGAGGAGCGCTCCAGCTCGCCCATCGGCACCTCGATCCCGGCACCCTTGTCGATGCCCCCGAACACCTCGGCGAGGTCGGCGTCGTCGAGCGTCTCCTTCTCGACGAGGGACGCCGCCAAGCGGTCGAGGGTGGTCCGATGGGTGGTGAGGATGAAGCGGGCACGGTCGTGGGCGTGGTCGACGAGCCGGCGCACCTCGGCGTCGACCACGCCCGCCACCTCGTCGGAGTAGGCGGGCTCCTGACCCTGGTCCTTGCCCAGGAACACCTCGCCTGGCCTCGCCCTCAGCTGCTGGGGTCCCACGCGCTCGCTCATGCCGTAGGTGGTGACCATGGCACGGGCTATCTCGGTGCAGCGCTCGATGTCGTCGCTGGCACCCGTGGTGGGGTCACCGAAGGCGAGCTCCTCGGCGGTGCGACCTCCCAGCAGCATGGTCATGGTGTCGACCAGCTCGGCGCGGGTCTTGAGGTACCTGTCTTCGGTGGGCAGGGCCAGGGTCCACCCGAGCGCCCGTCCCCGCGACACGATCGACACCTTGTGGATGGGGTCGGTCCCCTCGAGCACGTGGCCGACGAGCGTGTGCCCACCTTCGTGGTAGGCGATGACCCGCTTCTCCCGGTCGGACATCACCCGAGTCTTCCGCTCGGGCCCGGCCAGCACCCTGTCGATGGCGCTCTCCATGGCGGCCATGGTGACGTCCTTGCCACCACGCCGGGCGGTGAGCAGCGCCGCCTCGTTCATGAGGTTGGCCAGGTCGGCGCCGGTGAACCCCGGCGTACGCCGGGCCAGGACGTCGATGCGCACGTCGTCGGCCAGGGGCTTGCCCTTGGCGTGCACGTCGAGGATGGCCTTGCGGCCCTCGAGGTCGGGCTGGTCCACGACGATCTGGCGGTCGAAGCGGCCGGGCCGCAGCAGGGCGGGGTCGAGGATGTCGGGGCGGTTGGTGGCGGCGATGAGGATCACCCCGGTGCGGGCGTCGAAGCCGTCCATCTCCACCAGCAGCTGGTTGAGCGTCTGCTCCCGCTCGTCGTGCCCCCCGCCCATCCCGGCACCCCGGTGGCGGCCGACGGCGTCGATCTCGTCCACGAACACGATGGCGGGTGCCGCCTGCTTGGCCTTGTCGAACAGGTCGCGCACCCGGCTGGCGCCGACGCCGACGAACATCTCGACGAAGTCGGAGCCGGAGATGGGGAAGAACGGCACGCCCGCCTCGCCGGCGACGGCCCGGGCCAGCAGCGTCTTGCCGGTACCGGGCGGCCCGTAGAGGAGGACCCCCTTGGGGATGCGGGCGCCGATGGCCCGGAAGCGCCCCGGGTCCTGGAGGAACTCCTTGATCTCCTGGAGCTCCTCCACCGCCTCGTCGCACCCCGCGACGTCGGCGAAGGTGACCGACGGCTCGTCCTTGGGCACCTGCTTGGCGCGGGACTTGCCGAACTGCATGACGCCGCGGCCCCCACCCTGGAGGACGTTCATCACCAGGAGGAAGCCACCGATGAGGAGGACGGTGGGCAGGAGGCTGTAGAGGATGCCGGTCCACAGGGAGTCCGACTGCTGGTCGGTGGTGACCTCCACCGGCGGTTCGGCCTGGTCCAGCTCGTCCACGAGCTCGTCCGCGAACTCCGCCGGGTAGGCGACGCGGTACTCGGTGTCGTCGGTCAGCTTGCCGACGACCTCGTGGTCGCGGTCCTGGATCTCGGCGGTGGCGACCTTGCCGTCGTCGATCGCCTGGCGGAGCTCGGAGAGGTCGAGCTCCTCGCGCTGGGGCCCGCGGTTCGAGAAGCGGAACCCGACGAAGAGGACGGCCGCTCCGACGGCGAGGTAGAGCAGTGCGGTTCGCGGGATGCGTCTCACGGTGCGGGCCAGGCTACCGGGGAAGCCGAACCGCGGTCAGGCCCCGGGCGGGACGGCGGAGCCCCGGGGAGGTGGTGCCGCGGCGCCCTCACGGTCACCCCCGGTAGGTGCACACATAGGGCAGGTTGCGGTAGCGCTCGGCCACGTCGAGCCCGTAGCCCAGCACGAACGCCGGAGGGATCTCGAAGCCCACGTACCGCAGGTCCTCCTGGGTCTTCTGGTTGCCCTGGCGCACGAAGAGGGCGCAGACGTCGAGCGACGCCGGGCCCCGGGCCAGCAGGTTGCGGCGCAGGTAGGTGAGGGTGAGCCCCGAGTCGACGATGTCCTCGACCAGGATGACCCGACGGCCGGTGACGTCCATGTCGAGGTCCTTGACGATGCGGACCACCCCCGACGACCGGGTCGAGGCGCCGTACGAGGACACCGCCATGAAGTCGATCTCCACCGGGAGCCGGACGGCCCGGGCGAGGTCGGCCAGGAACACGAACGCGCCCTTGAGCACGCAGACCAGCAGCGGCGGCTCGTCGGCGAAGTCGGCCGTGATCTGCTCCCCCAGCTCGGCGACCCGCCGGCGGATCCGCTGCTCGTCGACCACGACCTCGCCGAGGTCCGGGTCGTCGAGGTGGTGGGCGACCGCGGCGTCCGCTCCCGGCAGGGCCGACGCCCCGGTGCGGACGTCACCGGGCGGATCGGTCGGCATGCGGAGCAGAACCTACCGGGCGGGGGCGCCGGGACGAAGACGGCCACCGGGCACGGGAGGCTCCAGGCGCAGGCGCCCGGCACGGCGCGCCACTCGCCAGCCCCCGGCCACCTGGCAGGCGAGGGCATCGCCCCGGGCCACGGCCAGCACCCGCTCGACGGCCGCGGCGTCGGGGGGATGCCGCTCGTCGCCACCCGGGCCGCCGCCCCGCAGCCAGCGGCGCACCGCCCGCCGGCCCAGGGGCACGGGGGCGGCCGCCAGCGACCGGGCGTCGGTGGGGTCGACCGACGCCGCCAGCTCGTCGAGCAGGGCCACGTCGGCGCGGGCCAGGTCGGCCTGGCGGGCCAGCACGGGCACGACGTCGCGGTCGGCGACGGCGTCCAGCAGGGGGAGCACCTGGTGCCGCACCCGGTTGCGGCGGAACGCCGGGTCGCCGTTGGTGGCGTCGACCACGGGCTCCAGGCCCAGCGCCGCGCACACCGCACGCGTCTCACGGCGCCGGAGGCGCCGCAGCGGCCGCCGGGTGGGGTCCATGCCGGCCAGCCCGTCGAGCGCCGCCCCTCGGAGCAGGTTGAGGAGCACCGTCTCGGCC
>DASUJB010000072.1:0-2575 GCA_036279475.1 Acidimicrobiales bacterium
TACTTCGAGTTCGAGGACTTCGCCGGCCACCTGCCCATGAAGCGCGAGCGCGAATATCAGGCCTGGCTGCAGATCTCCCAGGGCTGCAACTGCCGCTGCTCGTACTGCATCGTTCCATCGACGCGAGGGCGTGAGGAGAGCCGCGACCCCTTCGAGCTGGTCGCTGAGGTCGAGCGCCTGGCAGCCGACGGCGTGCGCGAGGTGACCCTGCTCGGCCAGAACGTCAACAGCTACGGACGGGACCTGACGCGCGCCCGGCGCCGGGAGGGCGGCGGGGCACGGGTGCGGCCGCTCTTCGCCGAGCTCCTGCGGGCCGTCGGCGCCGTCGAGGGCATCCGGCGGGTGCGCTACACGAGCCCCCACCCCAAGGACCTGCGGGCCGACACCATCGCGGCGATGGCCGAGGTGCCCACCGTGTGCCGGCACCTGCACCTGCCGCTCCAGGCCGGGAGCGACCGGGTGCTGGCCGCCATGCACCGCGGGTACACGGCGGAGCGCTACCTCGAGCGCCTGGCCGCCGCCCGCCGGGCGATGCCCGACCTGGCCGTGACCACCGACGTCATCGTCGGCTTCCCGGGGGAGACCGACGACGACTTCGAGCGGACGCTCGAGGTGGTGGCTGAAGCCTCCTACGACAGCGCCTACACGTTCGTGTACAGCCCGCGGCCCGGCACGGCGGCCGCGGCGCGGGTTGCGCACTTCGTCCCCCCCGAGGTCACGAGGGAGCGGTTCGCCCGCCTGCGCCTCGTGGTCGAGCGGTCGGCCCTGGCCCGCCACCGCGCACGTGTCGGCCGGCTGGAGGAGGTGATGGTGGAGGGCCCGTCGCGCAAGGACCCCTCGTCGCTCACGGGCCGGACCGAGCACAACAAGCTCGTCCACTTCCCGACGGCGGGGCGGCTGCGTCCGGGCACCTACGCCACGGTGCGGGTGACCGGGGCCGCGCCCCACCACCTCACCGGTGAGCTGGTCGAGGTGACGGCACCGGCCCGGCACCGGACGCGGATCGCCGTCGCCTCCACGTGAGGCGGGCCGCGGCGGGCCGGTCCACGCCGCCGGGGGCCGCCCGCCGGCCCGTGGCGCTGGTGGGCACCACGGCGTCGGGGAAGTCGGCCCTGGCCATGGCTCTGGCGCGGCGCGATCCGGGCATCGAGCTGGTGTCGGCCGACTCGATGCAGGTGTACCGGGGCATGGACGTCGGCACGGCCAAGCCCACCCCCGCCGAGCGGGCCGCGGTGCCCCACCACCTGATCGACGTGGCCGATCCCTGGGAGGAGTTCAGCGTCGCCCGCTTCGCCCCGCTGGCCCGTGCCGCAGTGGACGACGTGACCGCCCGCGGTGGTCGGGCGGTGCTGGTGGGAGGGACCGGCCTCTACCTCCAGGCCGTGGTCGACGGCCTCCGGATCCCTGGGCAGTACCCCGACGTCCGCGACCGGCTGGAGGCGGACGGCGACACGCCGGGCCTCCACCGGCGGCTCGCGGTCCTCGACCCGGTGGCGGCCGGCCGCATGGCGCCGACCAACCGCCGTCGCGTCCTGCGGGCCCTGGAGGTCACCCTGGGCAGCGGCCGGCCCTTCTCGTCGTACGGCCCCGGCGTGACCGGCGGTGGCCCCAGCCGCTTCCTCCTCGTCGGGGTGCGGCTGCCCCACGAGGTGGTAGCCGAGCGCATCGCCGCCCGCTACCGGGCCCAGGTCGACGCCGGGTTCGTCGAGGAGGTCCGTCGGCTGCTGGCCGACCGGCGGGGGATGTCGCGCACCGCCCGGCAGGCGCTCGGGTACCGCGAGCTGGCCACCCACGTGGAGGAGGGTGTGCCGCTCGACGAGGCGCTCGCCGTCGCCGTGCGACGGACCTGCCGTCTCGCCCGCCGCCAGGCGTCGTGGTTCCGGCGCGACGCCCGCATCCTCTGGCTCGACGCCGAGAGCGATCCCGGACCGCTCCTCGACCGCCTCGTCGAGGCCGTCGGTGGCGGGGAGGGCTGAAAGTCGAGCGCGACGGGCACGGCGCCAGGGCACACTGGTGAACGCCATGGCTCCGACGCCCCCCCGCATCACGAAGCACCACGGCCGGGGCAACGACTTCGTGGTCGTGGTCGACCCTGACGCCGCCCACCCGCTCGATGCCGAGGTCGCCCGCGCCCTGTGCGAGCGCCGCACGGGCGTCGGGGCCGACGGCTGCATCCGGGCCACCCCCGTCCCCCCCGGCGCCGGCGACGGTGGCCGCACTCGCATGGAGCTGCGCAACGCCGACGGCTCCCGGGCCGAGACGAGCGGCAACGGCCTCCGCTGCCTGGCCCAGGCCCTCGTGCTGGCCGGTGATCGGACCCTCCACCGCCTGCCCGTCCTCACCGACGCCGGCCTGCGAGTCGCCACGGTCCACGGGCGGACCGGCGCCGCCACCCACGACATCTCGGTGTCCATGGGCGCGGCCCGCATCCGGGGCGAGGCGCCCGAGTGGACGGGGGGCGACGTCACCCGCGCCCTGGTGGTGGACATGGGCAACCCCCACCTGGTGCTCGACCTGTCGGCGGCGAGGCCGTCGGCAGCTGAGGAGCTCGATCTCGTCGCCCTCGGCGAGCTGG